>JAGAEE010000065.1 GCA_017613295.1 Desulfovibrio sp.
ATTTTTTAAATTTGGCGGAGAGGGTGAGATTCGAACTCACGGATGGCTGTTAACCATCACACGATTTCCAATCGTGCTCCTTCGACCAGCTCGGACACCTCTCCAAATATCTTGAACTTTGAAAGTATAAACAAACTCAGCGTGATTGCAAGCGAAATCTTTACAGAGCGTCACACATATGATTCCGCTCCTCAATCATGACATACTCGGGGGTTACTGCTCCTCGTGGTCTTTTTCATCGCCTCGATTCTGTCTCTTTGTTACCTGGGCAGAATGATAAAATACCCACAGGCCAAAAAACGCCATGATCACTATGGCCACGCCATTGAGCAGAACAAGATCATCCACAGCACACCCTCTTTGCCCTGCAAAAACCGCAAACCTCTGTGCAATAATCTAGCGGGTTGTCTTCATTCACCATATGTGTGTCAGACACCGGCCTCATGCCATGACACCTACCTGACTGAAACCGCTATCCGCATAGATCACTTGTCCTGTCACGGCGTGGGCAAGGTCAGAAGCCAGAAAAGCAGCCACTCCGCCAACGTCGGCGGTTGTGACATTACGGCGCAATGGGGCGTTGCGTTCCACTATAGTGGTGATATCTTTCATGCTGGCCACCGCAGAAGCCGCCAGCGTCTTGATGGGACCGGCGCTTATGGCATTGACGCGGATACCCTGCGGCCCCAAATCGTAGGCCAGAAAACGCACGGAACATTCCAGCGCTGCCTTGGCAACCCCCATAATGTTGTACCCAGGCACCACCTTGGTGGACCCATAATAGGTCATGGTCAGCACAGATGACCCTTCATGCAACAAGGGTTCAAAGGCACGGCACACACCTGTAAGGGAATAGGACGAGATGTCCAGGGCAAGCCTGAAGCCCTCGCGTGAAGTATCCACAAAACGGCCACCCAAATCTTCACGATTGGCAAAGGCAATGGAATGAACCAGGATGTCGAGACCTCCCCATTTTTCCTTGACCAGGTCAGCGGCCTGCTGAATCTGCGTATCGTCGCTGACATCACACTGAAAGGTAAATTCCCCCCCCAACTCCTGGCTCAATGGTTCCACACGTTTTTTGATAGCGTCACCCACATAGTTGAACGCAAGCCGCGCTCCCTGTTCTTTAAAGGCATTGGCGATACCGAATGCGATGCTTCTGTTGTTGGCCAGCCCCAAAATAAGGGCCTTTTTCCCTTGTAGCAACATATCTCCTCCTTGAAACAACGGCTCTCACACATACTTGTCTTATGGCGCAATGAAGACTCCA
Source organism: Desulfovibrio sp. (assembly GCA_017613295.1). Taxonomy (GTDB): domain Bacteria; phylum Desulfobacterota; class Desulfovibrionia; order Desulfovibrionales; family Desulfovibrionaceae; genus Desulfovibrio. The sequence goes on from JAGAEE010000065.1 coordinate 1,274, forward strand.
TGACAAGGCGTATCCCACAGAGAGCTACTTCGCAAGAATAGTATAGGCCTCCTGATAACGAGCGGCTGTAGCCTCAATCACATCTTCTGGCAAAGTTGGCGGTGGAGGCTGCTTATTCCAAGGTTGTCTCTCAAGCCAGTCGCGCAGGTACTGCTTGTCAAAACTGGGTTGCCCCTGGCCTGGAACATATTGATCCGCTGGCCAAAAACGTGAGGAATCAGGAGTCAGCACCTCGTCAATGAGGTGCAGGGTTCCATCAATGATGCCAAATTCAAACTTGGTATCCGCCACGATAATACCACGGCTAGAAGCGTGAGCACGCGCGGCTTCGTAAATGGATAAGGAAACTTTTTGCAGCTGCGCGGCGACATCAGCCCCTACCATTGCTCCCACCCTGTCAACACTGATGTTCTCATCGTGCTGTCCCAGTTCCGCCTTGGTGGAAGGGGTGAACAAAGCCGGCTCGAGTTTGTCCGCTTCACGAAGACCGCTGGGCAGCGTATGACCACACAGTGTCCCGTTTTTTTTGTAGTCCTTCCAGCCTGATCCGGTAATATAACCGCGAACAATGCATTCCACAGGCAAGGGTTTGGCCTTCCGCACCAGCACGGCACGACCTTCCAGCTCCTCTTTCCACGGATCGAGAGCCGACGGAAAGGCATTGACATCACTCTCCACCAGATGGTTGGAAATAATGTCTCGAAAACGGCGCATCCAGAACAGCGTCAGCTGATTCAAAATGACACCCTTATAGGGAATGGGTTCGTTCATGATCACGTCAAAGGCCGACATTCGGTCTGTGGTGACAATGAGCAGGGTCTTTTCGTCCACATCATAGATATCCCGAACTTTTCCGCGACCCAGCAAAGGATAGGCACTGATATGGGTTTTGACCACGACTTTCATGATGACTCCTGCGTGCGACCCTGTGCGAGACAACGCTACCTAGCAGAGCGCGCTTCAACTGAACGGGCGTGGGCTTCAAGGCCCTCTAGCCGGGCAAGGGTCGCAATGGCCTGTTTGTTCTGCTGTAAAAAACTTTTGGACGCCGCTATCACGCTTGTTTTTTTGCAGAAGGTTTGCACCGAGAGCGCCGAGGAAAAACGCGCCGTGCCCAGTGTAGGAAGCACATGGTTTGGTCCGGCGTAATAGTCTCCCACGGGTTCCGGACTGTAGCGCCCCAGAAAAATCGCTCCAGCATGTTTGATGAAGGGCCCGACATCCCACGGATCAGGAGTGCATATTTCCAAATGCTCTGGAGCCACCATATTGGCCACAGCCACAGACGTTTTGAGATCTGGTGTCAGCACAATGGCCCCCCAGTCTTCCAGAGAACGGGAGGCAATGTCGGCTCTGGGCAAAGAGGCACACTGCTTCTTCAACTCCTGCTGCAAGGCTTCGGCAAGACGTCGAGAATCTGTAACGCAGATGGCAGAGGCCAAAGGGTCATGTTCCGCCTGCGAGAGAAGATCCGCAGCCAGCCATACCGGTTCAGCCGAGGAGTCGGCAAGAGCCAAAACCTCACTGGGGCCGGCAATCATGTCAATTCCCACAACCCCCTGCACCAGACGCTTGGCCGTTGTCACATAGATGTTGCCCGGCCCGGCAATGACGTCCACAGGGGCCAGACTCTGTGTGCCATACGCCATGGCCGCGATGGCCCAAGCCCCTCCAACTCGATACACCTCGTCTATGTCCAGCAGATGCGCGGCAGCCAGAATATGCGGATTCACACTGCCATCCTTTCGGGGGGGCGTGCAGACAACAATTCTCTCCACACCGGCGACCTGTGCTGGGATGGCCGTCATGAGGAGACTGGATATAAGAGGAGTATTGCCCCCCTGTCCACCGGGGACGTACAGACCGGCGGCATCCACAGGCAAAACCCGCTGCCCGAGGATGCTCCCGTCCGGCCTGGTCAGAAACCAAGATTTTTCGCGCTGTGCCTCGTGGAAATGACGAATATTGGCGGCGGCTGTGCTGATAATTCCCCGACTTTCCGCACTGACGGAGGCGGCCGCTCGTGCGATTTCCTGTGAACTCACACGCAAAGGCACGTCAAAGTCGGGGCAATCAAACTTGCGCGTGTAAGACACAAGCGCCTCGTCCCGATTGCTGCGAACTTCAGAAACAATATCCCTGACGGCGTCTTCCACACCGTTGCCAGGGTTATGTCTTGCCCGAAGCCATTGAGAAAGGTCTGACCATTCCTGGGCATGCTGCAGCGTAAGAATTCGGCATGTCATAGAGCATTCCTCGTTGTAGTGATGAAATATATCGCAGTGGCAGAGGAATGTCGAGGCTGATACGGCAACGCCTGACGCATTGCCAGTATGTCAGTCAACCACCCTTGCAGCGCCCCAAATTTCTTCAATGTCAATGCTTTTTCCCAATTCAGGCCAGCCAAGCTTGCGTCCTTCATCCTCCAGAATCCAGTTGTCACGCTGAGCCTGCGTGGCCTGTGCGAGCACGGGGAATGCCAACAGAGGCGCGAACAGATTTCGACCGTCACTGAAACAAATTTCAAGAGTTCTAAAACTGCAACGCACCTGGGCTATTTTTGTCCCGTTAATACCCTTGGCAGAGTAATGAGGGCAAGAAGGCGTACACGGTGAGGTACAGGAAGAGATACAGGAAGAGGCAGAAGATGTTGCGTACATGTTTTTCGCTCCGAACCATAAGGCATTATTTGTAACGGAGCTTTTTGCCATTGATTCTGCCCTTCTGTCAATGGGAATGTCTTTGCCACATATTCTTTGCTTGCCGTGCGCAATGAATGCGTTATAGGATGGACCTATAATACGGGATACACATCCAGGCTCCGGTACGTTCACGTGCCAGCCATGACTCGACTTTCAAGGAGCGGATATGCCCACCCAAAAAACTTTTTCCAACAACAATGTCTGCATACGCCTTCGCATCACACTGCTCTCCGGCATGGGAACGGATTTTGAAGACGACAATATTGTCCGTGTCATTGACATGCGCGCAAAACATACCCTGGACCAATTGCACGCCATGATTTTCAAAATTTTCGACCGCGATGACGAGCACATGTACGAATTTACGTTTGGCGCTGACCGTCCATACAGCTCAAAAGCCATACGCTACGGCATTCCCATTGATGACGGGTTCTCCTTCCCCAACGAAACAAAAGTGCGTGATGCCGCCCACACTACCCTGGCATCCCTTGAGCTTAAGCCAGGCGACGTTTTCTATTACCTTTTCGATTTTGGTGACGACTGGTGGCACCGCATTACTGTCGATTCCGTGGACATTCGAGCGACACCTGGACGCCGCTATCCAGTCCTTGTGGAAAAGATAGGCGAAAGTCCCGATCAATACTTTATGGACGACGTGGACGAATAGAAAGACCGTTTAACACAGCAACTCTTCTGGCCTGAAACGGCAGGTTTGCCGCCGTCCCCTGTCAGGATTCTTCCCCTTCCTCCATCACACCAGCATGGGGATCTGTTTCTCCCTTGAATTTGAGCGATATCTGCATGATAACCTTGAAGAAAAAGGGCACAAACAGGGTGGCAATGCACGTGGCGGCCAGCATGCCACCGATGACGGCCGTGCCAATGGCGTGCCGGCTGTTGGCGCCGGCGCCCGTGCTGATAGCCAGCGGCACGACCCCGAGGATGAAAGCCAGACTCGTCATAACGATGGGGCGGAAGCGCAGGCGCGCCGCTCGCATGGCTGCGGCGTCTAAACTCAAGCCATCGTGCCAGGACTGTGACGCGAACTCCACGATGAGGATGGCGTTCTTGGCCGCCAGTCCAATGAGCGTGACCAAAGCCACCTGAAAATAAACGTCATTGGACAGCCCACGTCCCCAAGTAGCGGCAAAGGCTCCGAACACGCCAAATGGCACGGCGGTGAGAACGGCCATGGGTAATGAGAAAGATTCATACTGCGCTGCCAGAATAAGAAAAACCATGAGCAGTGCCAAGGCAAAGATGAGCGTGGTATCCGCGCTCGCCAACTTTTCCTGAAGCGAGGAACCCACCCAACCCAGACTGTATCCATGCGGGAGCACGGCTTTGGCCGCTGCCTCCATTTGATTGAGGGCGTCCCCGGAGGCGTAACCCTCACGCGGCTCACCCAAAAAATGCGCCGCAGGGAAGACGTTATAGCGCTCAACCACCTGCGGCGCCGTACGACGTTCCAGCGTCATGAGAGCCGACAGAGGAATCATCTCCCCGTCTCTGTTACGCACATAAATGTCATTCAGCGCTTCCGGCAACGCCCTGTATTCGCCCTCGGCCTGCATGCGCACCTGGAAGGTACGTCCCAGATAATTGAAGTCATTGACATATGTCTGGCCAAAGGATGCCCCCATGGCCGAGAATACGTCACTGATACTCACCCCCATGTCCTTGCAGCGGCGACGGTCAAGATTGGCGTACAACTGGGGAGCGCCCATACTAAACAGACTGCGGGCACTGCCAATGGCGGGATATTTGGGACTGCCATCGGCCTTGAGGGCCGTGGCCTCGGCCATGACCTTGTTGGCCTGTGTCTCCAGATCGGCCAGAGTGCCGTCTCCGGTCATCTGAATGAAACCTTCGAAGCCGCCAGTGGTACTCATACCCTGGATGGCGGGTGGCGAAAAGGTGAGCACCGCCGCCTCGGGCTGCATCATGGTTACAGCGGCCATCTTCCTGTTGATGGCGGTATCGGCAAGATCGGGATTATGCCGCTCATCCCAAGGCTTCATAGACGTGAAGAAAGAGACATAATTGCTCTTACTGGAAGAAGTGGTGATGTCCATGCCATTGACGACGGCCACCTTTTCCACGCCAGGGACCTGAAGACCGTGGCGGGTGATAATGTCACCCAGGGCGTTTCCGCGTTCCTGCGATGCACCGTCAGCCAGGACGGCCATGCCGATGGAATAGCCCTGATCTTCATTAGGCACCATGCCGGTGGGAACCACATCCGCCAACAGCACCAAGAGGACGATCATGGCGGCAGACAACAGGATTGCCCGAAGGGTGGAATTTTTGATGAAGCGCACGGCGTGCAAATACTGACGAGTCAATCGGGCAAAAAAATTGTTGAACCATGCAGTAGCCCTGGCCTGTTTGTGATTCTGGCCGGTGGGGTGCTGCTTGAGCAGCATGGCACAGAGTGATGGCGTGAGAGTGAGCGCCACAGCGCCAGAAAGAACCACCGAAACGGAAATGGTGATGGCGAACTGCTTGTACATCTGCCCGGCCAACCCGCCCATGAAAGAGACCGGAATGAACACCGCGCAGAGCACCAGCACAATAGCGATAACCGGAGCCGTCACCTCGTTCATGGCAAGAGCTGTGGCCTCCTTGGGGGGTAAATGTTCACTTGCCATAACGCGTTCCACATTTTCCAGCACGACAATGGCGTCGTCCACGACAATGCCTATGGCCAGCACCAGACCAAAAAGCGTCAGGGTGTTGAGCGTGTACCCGAGGGCATACATTCCAGCAAAGGTGCCAATTACGGAAACGGGCACGGCAATGCAGGGGATGAGAGTGGCTCGCCAGTCCTGCAGGAAGACGAAAACCACGATAAACACCAGGGCCAGGGCTTCAAAAAGGGTATGGACCACTTCTCTGATGGATTCACGCACGAAATCATTTGTATCCATAACCAGCTGGAATTCCAAGCCCTCTGGCATATTCTGTGAGATTTCTTTAAGTTTTTGTGTGACAAGATTCCCTGTTTCAATGGCGTTGGCACCTGGCAGCAGATATACGGCAGCCATGCGTGCGGGCATCCCGTTGAAGAAGTTGGTGGAGGAATAGTCCTTACCGCCCAGTTCCACGCGGGCCACGTCCTTGAGTTGGAGCATGGAGCTGTTTTCACCCGTTCGGATAATGATGCCGCCGAATTCCTCTGGCGTAAGCAGGCGTCCTTTGGTGTCGATCTGCCAGGTCATGGACGTGCCTGCGGGAGCCGGCGCGTCACCCACACGACCAGGGGCAAACTGCGAGTTCTGCTCCGATATGGCTTTGGAAATATCGTCCACCGTAAGTCCGTAGGCGGCCAGCTTATCAGGTTGCAGCCAGACACGCATGGAATAGTCCATATTGCCGAAAGCCGAACAGTCGCCCACACCGGAGACCCTCTTGATGGCGTCCACCACGTTGACCACCATCCAGTTGTGAATATACACAGGGTCATAGCGTCCGTCTGGCGAGGTAAAGGCGAAAACTTGAAGCATGGCAGGAGATTTCTTGGCCACAGTGACGCCCTGACTGCGCACGCTCTCTGGCAACAGCGTCTGGGCCAGATTGACCTTGTTGTTGACGTTGACCAGGGCCATATCCGGGTTAGACCCCAAGGCAAAATATATGTTGATGGTGCCGGAGCCGGAACCGGACGAGGCCGTGGAATTCATGTAGAGCATGTTTTCCACGCCATTGATGTTAGTCTCCAGCGGGGCCAGCGCGGTAGAGGCGATGGTCTCCGCCGAGGCACCGGGATACGTTGCCGTGACGCTCACCGTAGGGGGCACCAGATCGGGGTATTGGGCAATGGGCAAAGCCAGCAGGGCCAGAGTGCCCACCAGTGTGATAAGGATGGAGATAACCACCGAAAGCACGGGGCGGCGCAGGAAAAAATTGGGTCTGGTGGAAACGGCCATGCTTACTTGCCCCCCTCGTTGCCCGCCTTGCGGTCGGTATCGGCGGTCGAATCGACTGCGCTTTCCTGCGGCATACGAACTTTCGCAAGGGCACCGTCCCTGGCCTGAGCCAACCCTTCCCGCACCAGGCGTTCGCCACCCTTGAGGCCGGAATCCACCAGCAGGAACTCACCGATATCCACGCTGGACTGGACGGGTACGGAATGCATTATGTTGTCGCCGCCGACCACCATTACCATGGGACCTTTCTGCGTTTGCAGTACGCAGTCACGCGGCACAAGTATGGCCTGCACCAACGTGTCCCCTTCCACAGTTATCTGCACATACTGGCCTGGCATGATGGCGCCATCCGCATTGGGAAATTCCGCACGCGCCCGCACGGAGGCCGTGTCTGTCAATACCCTGGTGTCCACAAAGGTGACAGTTCCCGTGCTCTCAGCCAATGCGCCGGAAAGAAGGCGCAACCGTACCGTATATTGTCTGTTGTCGGGTGTGCGCAGCCGGTTTTCTGTCTTAAGGCGTACGCGCGTCAGACGGTCCGGCGCGGTGATGGCAAAATCCACGAACGTAGGATCCACCTGATTTATGCTGGTAAGAAGATCGTTGTTGGCCACCAGATTGCCGGCGGTCTGGCTTTCCTTGCCGCTGTACCCTGACACCGGGGCCAGAACCTCGCAGTGATCGAGATCAATTTGTGCCTTACGGAGAGCGGCCTTTTTCTCGTCACGCTCGGCCAAAGCCTCGTCGCGGCTTTTCTGGGACACCGCATTGCGGTCATACAGGGGGCGAATGCGGTTCCACTCCCGTTCCGCATTGTTGTAAGCGGCCTGCGCTTCCTGTACGGCAGCCTCATACTGATCCTTTTCAATTCGAAACAGCGGCTGCCCCTCCCGGACAAATTGGCCTTCGGTGTAAAGGCGTTCTTCAATAACACCGTTGACACGGGAACGCACCTCAACTGAACGGGAGCCGACCGTACGACCCAGATACTCTGCGGGCCATGGCGTGTCCACGGCGGTAACGGTAACCAGAGTCACGGGCACGGCTTCCGACACGGACGCCTGCTGCTCCTTTTTTTCGCAACCGCTTATCATTGTCAGATACGTCAAGACCAGGCACAGCAGCACACCAGATGTTCGCAACACACACATGCACGGCTCCTCACTAGGCCATTCCCTGGCGTCAGCATTCCACCATACTGACGGCCAGACCGCCCTCGCTGGTTTCCTTGAACTTGACATTCATCTCGCGACCAATTTCGCCCATGGCCATGATGGCCGCGTCCAGCGAAACCAGATGCTGACTGTCATCCTCGCTAGTGGCCAGCAAAACGGCATTGCCCGCTTTAACCGCGCCCATGGCGTTTCGCTCAATGCAGGGTATCTGCACATAGCCCCCCACGGGGTCGCACGTAAGGCCCAGATGGTGTTCCAGAGCAATTTCCGCAGCGTTTTCAACCACATCGGCCGCGTATCCCCGGGCATGCGCCAGCATGGCAGCGGCCATGGCCGAGGCTACGCCCACTTCGCCCTGACAGCCGACCTCCGCCCCGGCGATGCCAGCATTGTGCTTGGCCAGCATGCCTATGGCGGCTGATGCCAGTAATCCTTCGCGTAAGGCCCGCTCGCCCACGTTCAGATCGTGGCGCATGGCATAGAGAAGGGCTGGCATGACGCCTGCCGACCCGCAGGTAGGAGCGGTCACGATCAGGCCACCCGCCGCGTTTTCCTCCGCCACGGCAAAGGCATAGGCATTCAGCAGTCCCATGCCCTTTCCGATGGGCATGGTATGCTTTTGAGCCCTCTCCCAAAGGCCCCCGGCCTTGCGCCACACCCCCAGGGTGCCCGGCAGTTTGCCGCTGGCGGCAAGCCCGCGCCGTACACTGTCGTACATGGTCTCTAAAATGGTGTCCAGCCTTTCATAAATGGACGGACGCGTCATGCCAGTGATGGACATCTCATTTTCAAGAATCAGCTCATGCAAGGCAAGTCCTGTGGCGCGCAGATGAGAAAACAGCTCCCGCATGGTACCGTAAGGATACACGGGTTTGCCGCGTTCCGGTTCAATATAGCCTTTCCACTGGATAAATCCTCCACCGATTGAGTAGTATTCCATATCGAACAGGCTCTTTCCGCCCGCATCGCACAACATCATGCGAAGAGTGTTGCTGTATGGGGCTTCGTGCTGCAGTGGGCCAAATTCGATATCTTCCAATCCCACAGTGAGTTCTTTATTCCCGATACGCAAAGGCTGGCGAATGGC
>JAGAEE010000066.1 GCA_017613295.1 Desulfovibrio sp.
AAAGGCGTCGATAGTGCCGTTTTCGTACTGGACGCCGTGGACGGAGTCCGCCCCCTGGCCAAAAAATTCTGGAATGTTGTACGCTCCGCAGGTCTGCCCGCCGCCGTCGTCATCAACAAGATGGACCGTGACCGTGCCGACTTCCAGATGGCCCTGGACGGTTTGTCCACGCTGGGCATCAAGCCCGTAGTGCTCCAATTGCCCATCCGGCAGGGAGACAGCTATGTGGGAGTGGTAGACATCCTCTCAAACACGGCCCACATGTTCGGCGAGGATGGAGCCGCCGCCGAGGCCGGCATTCCCGCTTCGCTGGAAGACGACGTAACCCTGCTGCGTGACGTCACGGTGGAGAACATCGCCGAAAGCGACGAAGCCCTCATGGAAAAATACCTTGAAGAAGGCAGCCTCTCTCCGGAGGATCTCCATAAGGGATTGCGAGCCGGCGTGATCAAGGGGGAGCTGACCCCAGTACTCACCTGCTCCGCTTTGGAAAACAAGGGCGGCAGAGCCTTGCTCAACGCCATTGAGACATTGCTGCCCTCCCCCCTCGACCGTCCGCCCTTTGCCGGTCTTGAAGGCACGGAACGCGCGCCCGACCCGGAAGGGCCACTGGCCTGCTTCGTGTTCAAGACGCTGGCTGATCCCTTTGCGGGGCAATTGTCCCTGCTTCGCGTCCTTTCCGGCACGCTCAACGGCGACGCCACGCTGGAAAACATGCGCAGCGAGGAGAGCGAACGTCTTGGAAACCCGCTCTACATACTGGGCAAAAACCAGACTCCCTGCAAGGATCCCCTCGGCCCCGGTGCCATGGTGGCCGTGGCCAAGCTTAAAAATACCCGCACGGGCGACACTCTCTGCGACGAAAAGTACCCCTTTGTTCTTCCCATGCCGGAACTGCCACCTCAGCTCATCACCTATGCCCTGGCCCCCAAGGAAAAAGGCGAGGAAGACAAGGTATATGCCGCCATGCAGCGTCTGCTGGATGAAGACATCACCCTGCGCTTGGGCCGCGACGAAGAAACCGGAGATATCTTGCTGTCCGGCATGGGCCAACTGCACATCGAACTCTCCGTGGAAAAGGCCAAACGTCGCTTCAAGGTAGACATTGTTCTCAAAACCCCCAAGGTCCCCTACCGTGAAACCGTGCGCGGGAAATGCCAGGTACAGGGACGCCATAAAAAACAGTCCGGTGGTCGCGGACAGTTTGGAGACTGCTGGATAGAAATGGAAGGCATGCCACGCGGTTCCGGCTACCAGTTTGAGGACGCCATCGTAGGCGGAGCCATTCCGCGCCAGTATATCCCTGCCATTGACAAGGGCATACAGGAAGCGGCCAGCCGAGGTTTTCTGGCCGGTTGTCAGGTGGTGGACTTCCGCGTGAAGGTGTACGACGGCAGCTATCACACGGTGGACTCCTCTGAAATGGCGTTCAAGGTAGCTGGTTCGCTGGCCTTCAAAAAAGCCATGGAAACGCTCAAACCCATACTGCTGGAACCCATTGTGCTGCTCACCGTTTCCGTGCCTGACGAAAGCATGGGAGACGTTATCGGCGATCTTTCGTCTCGTCGTGGCAAGGTACTGGGGTCAGATTCTACAGCCGGCGTCACCGAGATCAAAGCGCACGTACCCATGAGTGAAGTATTGCGCTACGCCCCCGATCTGCGCTCCATGACTGGCGGGCAAGGTTTTTTCACTATGGAATTCGCGCACTATGAAGAAGCCCCACAACCAATAGCCGAAAAGGTTATCGCCGAACACAAGGCTCACATTGCGGCGGAATAGTTTCCACCATATAGTCCACCTGTTTTCTGTCTACGCTGCCCTGGTTCTGACTGGGGCAGCGTCGTCATTATGTAGGAAGTGCTCCGGACAGCGAGAGACTTGCGAAGTAAGCGTATAAGTTGAGGTTCTTTGGACACTTACCCTTCAATGCAGTGCAGATTACACCGAATGTGGGCGCTGTACATCTCTTGCTGAATGCCGACCATGGGCGTACATATACGGCATGTGGCAGGCTCCCGCAAAGGAGCATTGCTATGCCCGACATACTACTTGGGGGGTTCTGCTAGTCTCGTGCTGGTTGTGTTCGCTGTATTGGTTTCCGTCCTGCTTTTCCAGTTGGTTGGACGGCAACGGAAATAGGCCAAGGAGGAAAAAAGCCCCTACGGAGTAACGGGCTCCCTAGGGGCATAGGCAAGAAAACTGTTGTAAACCAACTTCAAAAGCGGGTGCCTGTCCCGCCGGGCGGTGTTAGCGCATCGCCCGGTTATATTTTTACGCCCTCCTGTACATTTCGTCAACTGAGGGAGATTCCAAAAGCAGGGCAAGTGAGCTTTGTTGACGTCTGGTTGACAAAATAGTTGACAAGAGGGGCAAGGGATTTCTTCTCTGGTATATTTGCCTCCATTCCTGAAGCGAATATGACACATTTATCTAATAATGTCAATATGTTATTATAGATCTACTGTGCATCAGTCTCAAAATTTTGCGCCAGCGCACATTCCGTAAGTTCGCTAGGTTTGCTTGATTCATAGGGTTGAGATATTGCAGAAACGTTTTTTTGAGGTCCTTTTCGATCAAATTTGCCTCTTATAGGTAAAGAAATGGTGAATATGGAATTTCTTGCAAAACTCTTTTTTGAGCATGGAACGGTGCAGACAGTTCTCGTTCTTTCGATCACCATAGTCCTTGGCATCCTGCTTGGCAGGATACGCATCTTTGGAGTGCGTTTTGGCATTGGCGGCATTCTCTTCAGTGGCATTCTGCTGGGGCATTTAGGCTTTTCTCTGGATCCTCACATTCTCCATTTTGTCCGTGAATTCGGCTTGATTCTTTTTGTCTTTGCAGTTGGGATGCAGGTCGGCCCCTTTTTCCTGGAATCTCTGCGTGATCAGGGACTGCGCCTCAATGCCATGGCCATTTTCATCGTCTTGTCCGGCGCACTCATCGCGGTTGTGCTTTACAAGGTCTTTGGTCTTTCCGTCCCCCAGACAGTGGGCATCTTTGCTGGCGCTGTCACCAATACGCCAGCCCTTGGATCGGCGTCGGAAGCCTGGTCACTTCTCAGTGGATCTGCAGATGCTGCGGCCGAAGGGCTACGTGTCATTGCCATGGCTTATGCTGTCAGCTATCCCTTTGGCATTTTTGGCATTATCATGACCATGATGCTCATGAAAGGCCTTTTTCATATTGATATAGCCAAGGAAATTGAAAGCGTAGCCTGGCGTGAACGCAATAAATACCCGCCCTTGCTCGACCGCACGTTTACTGTGCGCTCGGCTGAATATGCAGGCAAGAAAATCTGCGAACTGCCAGGCCTGGGTCGCGATTACGTGGTGGTCTATGTGCATGCCCAGGATGAAACCATTATCCCTCTCACCGAGCAAACTCTGCTTGAGCCAGGCATGCGCTTACATGTCTGGGGCTCAGAACCCATGCTGCAAAATCTTGCCCAAATTCTGGGTTCTCACGATGAAAGCAGCACAGGCGCAGGCGCTCTTTCTACCCGTTCCTTTCTTGTCTCAACGACAGAAGTTCTGGGCAAGCCTCTGCACAGTCTGCAGGCCAAACTGCGCATGGAACATGGTATTGCCATTGCCAGTGTTACTCGTTCAGGCATTGAATCGCTCCCTTTTGCCAATATCAGACTGCGCATTGAAGACAGAGTGACGTGTGTGGGCACGGATGACGCTCTCAAGGCCGCACAGCACATTTTCGGGAACTCGCGGCGAGCTCTGGGTAAGGCTCAGGTTTTGCCGCTTTTTCTGGGTATTTTTCTTGGTGTCCTTGTGGGCAGCCTGCCACTGGCTATTCCAGGACTGCCCACTGGTGTCAAACTGGGCGTTGCTGGTGGTTCACTGGTCATGGGCATCATCCTCTCCCGTGTGCACCATTTTGCTGGGCTGACCTGGTATATGACCACAGGCGCCAATCTGCTCATGAGGGAAATGGGCATTCTGCTCTTCTTGGGCTGTGTTGGGCTCTTTGCTGGAAAGGATTTTGTCAATTCAGTGCTCAATGGTCAGGGATTGCTCTGGATGGGAATGGGTGCCTTCATCACTTTTTTTCCGCTCTTTTTTGCTGCCCTGCTCTGTCGTCTCCTCTGGCGGATCAACTACCCTGCCATTTGTGGCATGCTGGCCGGCAGTATGACAGATCCTCCGGCTTTGGCCTTTTCCATGCAGTATCTTTCATCCAATCTGCCGGCCTCGAGCTATGCCACGGTCTATCCTCTGACAATGATTTTACGCATACTGGCAGGCCAGCTTCTGGTTATTCTGCTTTACGGCACAGCCTAACTCCCCATGAGGCATAGGATTGCCACGCCCCCGATAATGATGTTCTTCTCCGGGATTCCTTTGTCACACATGGCCAGCACCTGCCTGTCCACATTCTGTTCCGCCGTTGAAACTCGCACATAGCCGTATATATTGCCCATATTGCCCTTCTCCATGTTTTTTGAGGGGCACACAATGTCCCCCCCATAGAGTTTTGAGCGTTTCTGCGGCACGTTCAAGCGTTGCCGTGCTGAACTGCTCTCGCCCAGGCCATGACGGAACCCATGAGGCTCATCACCGGGGACGACGTTCTTGAGAACTATACGACGCTTGTGAGACTCATATAGCATGGCACACGCGGCGCTCATTGCGCCCGCAGACGCCTTCAACACGGCTATGAACGGCCTCGTCGGGACCATCCCATCACAAAACAATAGTCTGATTCAAGCGAGGGAACCTCCTTGACGGGATGTTCAGCCTGAGATATCGTAGATTATCTTTGTATCCGATGCCAGAAATGGTATCGGAGGGAGTCAGCCATCATGATGATGGCTGTCATTGGGGTAATGTCTGATTGCAAAAGGACAAAGCACATGAGGAACGGCACTGTACTGCTTCTGCTGGCGGCATTGGCCCTGGCGGGCGTGGTGTGTCTGTCGGCGCCCGGAACGGCTGCGGCGAAGGCCGCAACCCTGGCGTCTACAGACAGCGGCGCACCGTCGGCCATTGTCATGTTTCCGGTAAGCGCCAAACCCAATCCCAAGGGCACGGCCATGACCCCCACGGTCTTCAACCATCTCAACCATGAAAAAGCGGTCGCCAAATGTGAAACCTGTCATCATACTGGCGACCCGGTTGCCTGTAGCACCTGTCATACCATAGAGGGCAAGGCAGAAGGCAACTTTGTGACGATGGAGCGTGCCATGCACGCAACCCATATTCACAAGCGTGGAAATGGCACTACACCAACAAGCTGTGTGAGCTGCCATGAAGACGTAACACGCAAACGCCAAGAATGTGCAGGATGTCATAATATAGTTGTACCGCGTCACGATGCGGCATGGTGTGCAAGCTGTCACAATGTCACGACGTCCATCACACCAGAACAACTGCAGCAAGGGATTGATGGCACACTGTCGCTGGAACAGAGAGAATCGCTTGCGGCAGATACTGTTCACACGCCTAAGCCCACACGCATGCTGACCCCAATGGATGGTCCGTACAAGGTACGCATAGACGCTCTTGCGGAAAAATACCTGCCTAACAACTTCACTCACCGTCGTCACGTTTCTTCCTTGATGGAAAAGATCCGTGGAGACAAGCTGGCAAGGGCCTTCCACAATCAACCTGAGACATTGTGTTCCACTTGCCATCACAGAAGTCCATTATCTGCAACGCCTCCCAAATGTGGCAGCTGTCATACGAAGGATATCGATCACAGGTATCCCGATCGTCCCAACCTTAAAGCAGCCTATCATCTGCAATGCATGGGTTGCCACAAGGCAATGAACGTGGGACGGCCAAAGAATACCGATTGCACCACCTGCCATAAGGCTCGCCAGTAGCGCGCCGAACTGCACGGAGAATCGCTATGAATCGCAGAAAATTCCTGACCCTTATGGGGAGCGCTGGTATGGTGTCGGCACTTGGTACTGCCAAGGTGGCCAAGGCTGGAGTCCACACCTTCCCCTACTATCCTGATAGCTATGGCGTATTGCATGACGCAACGCGCTGCATTGGATGCCGTCGATGTGAAGAGGCGTGCAACGCTGTCAACAAATTGCCAAAACCAGAAAAGCCTTTTACCGACACCTCGGTGACGGGCACAAAGCGTCGTACTACCGCTTATGCGTGGACCGTTGTCAACAAATACAAAGTCAATGGCAAGGACGTCTTCCGCAAGTTGCAATGCTTTCATTGTAATGACCCTGCTTGCGCCTCGGCCTGTTTTGCCAAATGCTTCCAGAAGCAACCTGACGGTAGCGTGACCTATGACGGAACGCAGTGTGTTGGCTGCCGCTATTGTATGGTTGCCTGTCCCTTCTATGTGCCGGGTTTCCAGTATGACGAGGCATTTGATCCTTTAGTTCAAAAATGCACCTTCTGTGAGCCTCGTCTCAAAGAAGGCAAACTCCCTGGCTGTGTCGAAGCGTGTCCCATGGATGCCTTGACCTTTGGTCGCCGCAGTGATCTGCTCAATTTGGCCAGAGCACGCATTGCAGAAAACCCCGGTAAATATGCTAACTATATATATGGGGAGCATGACGCCGGAGGTACAGCGTGGATGGTGTTGGCACCTTCTGCAGCTGCTGGCAAGCAAGACCAAGACGCGAAAGATGCCAAGGAAGAAAAGCCTGTTGTCAAGAACCACGAAGATGAATTCAAACAGCTGGGGCTTGACCGCCATTTGGGAACACAACCCATGGGAGAGCTGACATATGGCGCCCTTGGGGCAGTACCCATGATTGTGGCATTTTGGCCGGTGCTCTTCGGTGGTGCCTATGCAATTTCCAAACGGCGTGAAGCGCGTTTCAAGGCTGAAAAGGAAGCTCATGTCGAGGCCACCAAAAATGACTTGGCTGCCGCTGTGGATGCGGCTGTCCGCAAGATTGAAGAAACGCAGGGTCCCGGCGCTGCCGATACTGCCCGCCGCGCTATGGCCGAAGCCTTAAAATCCAGAGAAATGACCTCCGCTGCGGAGCACGGGGAGGATAAGTAAATGGCAGACCACAGCATCGTCATACCCACCAGGGACAAACTGTTCAATATTCGGGAGTTTTTCACACCTACGCCAGGTAATATTATTTCCGGCATTATCTTGGCGGTTGGTCTTGTAATAACACTGATTCGTTTTACCTGCGGCATCGGTGCCGTAGCCAACCTTGACGACAACCAACCTTGGGGCCTGTGGATAGGTTTTGATTTGCTCTGTGGTGTGTGTTTGGCTGCCGGTGGCTATTTTACCACTGTGGCCTGTTATATCATGGGGCAAAAACATTTCCATTCTGCTTGTAGGCCTGCGGTTCTTACAGCCTTCTTGGGTTACGCCTTTGTGGTTGTTGCCCTTCTCTATGACTTGGGCCATCCATTGCGACTGCCCTTCATGTTTTTCTTCCCCGGAACGACATCAGTACTCTTTGAAGTCGGTCTTTGCGTGGCGACATATCTCACGGTTCTTTTCATTGAATTTTCCGTCGCCCCACTTGAATGGTTATCATGCAGATTCCCGTGGCTCATCAAATGGCGCAAGATTCTTGTGATGTGCACAATTCCACTGACGATTTTCGGTGTGACTTTGTCCACGCTACATCAATCTTCCTTGGGTTCCCTTTACCTCATTGCTCCCGGAAAGCTTCATCCGCTGTGGTATTCACCCTTCATGCCCATGTTTTTCTTCGTAAGTTCCATGGTGGCCGGAGCATCCATGGTTATCTTTGAAGGCATGCTTGCGCACAAGGGGGTACACCACTATATGGATAAGACCCACCTTCGCGAAGCAGACGAAGTTTCATTCGCTTTTGCTCGCGCAGCTTCGTTCATCCTTTTTGCCTATTTTATGCTCAAGCTGATTGACATGCTTGTACAGGCAAATCTGCCTTACGTATTTACTGGCTACGGAGCATGGTGGCTGGTAGAAATGTTTGGTTTTATCCTGCTGCCAGCGTTACTCTATGCCAAGGGTGCTCGTGATCGCAGTTTAACCTTCTGCAGGCTTGGAGCGGTCAATGCAGTGACGGGTATTGTGCTTAACAGATTTAATGTTTCCATGATTGCTTTTAATTATACACTGCCATCAGCCGAACGTTATTTCCCAAGCATTTGGGAAATTTGCATTTCCATGTTTGTGGTTACCATGATTATCACGGTCTACCGCTTCGTTGTCTACAATATGCCGATTTTGTATGAACACCCCAACTTCCGTGACGGTCACTAGGCTGATTTGATTAAGGAGCAAGAACATGGAATTTAATACTTTTTATCAGTATTTCCTCTACACTAAGAGTTGGGCGTACGTTATGATGTTTATAGTACTGCCTGTCTATGTGCTGTATTGGAATTTTGTCTTGTATCCAGAAAAGAAAAACAAGCATTAATAATGCAAAGGGGGACAAAATCGTAAGGTTTTGTCCCCCTTTTCAATGCTGCCTTAACAGCCACGACTCGCTGTCACCTCACGGGCAAATTTCGACCAAGCGGAGCAAACCAGAACCCAGTTCAGCTTCCATTACATACTTCGTGACAGAGAAAGTTATGACGCGGGTATCCGCCAGGCGCCATGTCGCTGGTAAAAAATGCAAAGAAAGAGGAAGAAACTCTAAAATAATTCTTGAAAGTTTATCGTAGCCGTTGCATGCTGCGCCTTGTGTTTTATGGCACGTTGCCACATGGTGAGTATAGAGCTGTGTCAAAGCACGAAAGAGTGCCTTTTTCGTTGAGCATGCCCCAAAAAGCCAAACAGGACAGCGTGTTTTATCACCGCGCAGTCATGGAGAATCTCATGGAGTTCAGTTTTTTTTCAATGATTGCCCAGGCAAGTTTGGTTGCCAAAGCCGTTCTGGTCTTGCTGCTGCTCATGTCGATTGGCAGCTGGGGGTTGATGATCCAAAAATTTATCGGTTTGAACGCAGCCAACAACAAGGCCATTCGAGGCACGGACCGTTTTGAGAAAGCGCCCAATTTGCGTGACGCCGTACAGTCTCTCGGAGCAGATCCGTCTTCTCCGTTATACTATATTGCCCATCAGGGTGTCATTGAATTCAATCGTTCTAAAGAACTGGGTAACAGCAGCGACGTTGTTGTGGACAATGTTCGTCGAGCCCTGCGGCAAGGCGTAGGTACTGAGCTGGCGCGCCTGCAAAGTTCACTGTCACTGCTGGCAACAACCGCCAACACAGCCCCCTTTATAGGCCTTTTCGGCACGGTCTGGGGCATCATGAGTTCTTTCCACTCCATTGGCATGCTCAAAAGCGCCTCGCTTGCCACGGTGGCTCCTGGCATTTCAGAAGCACTTGTGGCCACGGCCATAGGTCTGGCAGTGGCCGTTCCAGCCACCATCGGTTTCAATGTTTTCATGGGGAAACTGTCACAAGTTGACACTCTGCTGGTCAATTTTGCTGGCGTTTTTCTGAACCGGGTGCAGCGAGAACTCAACGCGCACAGACCAGTACAACGGACAGGCGCAACGGAGATGTAGCCATGGGCGCGAGTCTCGGCGGTGGTAACAAATTTGTTTCGGAAATCAACGTCACGCCTTTTGTCGATGTGATGCTTGTATTGCTCATCATTTTTATGGTGGCCACTCCGATGATGAGCCAAGGACTGGATGTGGATTTGCCACAAACAAAGCAGGTTGAAGTACTGCCAACAGAAGCCGATCACATGGTTTTGACCGTGCGCAACGATGGCAAGATGTTTCTCGACGAATATGGCGTCGAGACCATGGAAGAACTGGAAGGATATCTTCAACGTCTGGTCAAAGAAAAGAACAAAACACTATTTCTGCAGGCAGACAAAGCCGTCCCGTACGGCATTGTGGTGGAAGTCATGGGACACATCAAGGCTGTGGGCATTGAAAAACTAGGAGTTATCGCCGAACAATCAGATGCCAACGCCAACAAACCCGCGTCAGCCGGAAAATAACGACGGCAGAGATATTCCATGCGTGTGGCATCCTATGTTCTTTCATTATGCCTGCATCTGGCAATTTTCCTGATGATTTGGTTTTGGCCGCACAGCTCTCCCATCAAACTGGACTCCCCCCCTGTTATGATCAGTCTTGTGGACGGAGCTATGGGCGGCAGCCGAACCCCTTCTCCCATACTCGGGCATATGGGAGAACCTGGGGACGGTCCGAAAGCGCCGATACCACCAGCGCCCAGAGCAGAAGTTGCCGCCCCTGAACGCATGGAAATCAAGGAACCCAAGCCGCTGCAGCCACAGCAACGCAAGGAAGCTCCCATTGTACGCAAGCCCGCCCCCAAGCCCGAGCAAAAACCTCAGCCCAAGCCCGAACCTAAGGACGAGGTGAAACCTGTGGCATCCAAAAAGGAAGACAAGCCCAAGGAGCCTCCCAAGAAAGAAGAACCTCAAAAGGAACCTG
>JAGAEE010000006.1 GCA_017613295.1 Desulfovibrio sp.
CGAGGTTCATTGTGCTGGAGTACGCTCCCGCAGGCCATGAAAACGAAAGCCCCCTCATTTTCCTGGGAAAGGGCATCACCTTTGATTCCGGCGGCATCTGCCTCAAACCTCCAGCCAACATGCATCAGATGAAAGCCGACATGACCGGAGCCGCCGTGGTGCTGGCCACACTGGCTGCCCTGACAGAAGAAAAAATACCGCAGCGCGTTGTGGGACTCATGAGTTGCGCGGACAATATGCCCGGCGGCTCGGCCATGCGCCCGGGGGATGTGGTGCGTGCGGCCAACGGCGACACTGTGGAGATTCAGAATACCGATGCCGAAGGGCGTCTGGCTCTGTGTGACGCCCTTGTGTATGCTCAAAAACACTGGGAGCCGTCCGCCTTGATTGACATTGCCACGCTCACCGGTGCGTGTTCCGTTGCCTTGGGCTCGCAACTGGCGGGGCTCTTTAGCGACGATGCCGATCTTGCCGAACGCCTCCGTGCCGCCGGAGGGCCCAGCGGTGAATATTATTGGCCCCTGCCGCTCTGGAAGCCCTATGCCGAACTTCTCAAGAGCGAAGTGGCTGATATTTGTCACATGGGACCACGCGAGGGAGGGGCCATCAATGCCGCCCTATTCCTGCAGCATTTCGTCAAAGAAGGGGTGCGATGGGCTCATCTGGACATTGCCGGCGTTGATTGGACCGACAAGGCCACCCCCATGACACCAATAGGGCCGACGGCCTTTGGTACGCGCACCTTGATCAATCTGGCGAGGGGGTGGACTCAATGAAGGTTGTCCTCATCGGTGCGGGTCCCGGTGATCCGGGCTTGCTGACACTCAAGGGGCGTGATGTGCTGTCCCAAGCCGACGTGGTGGTCTACGACGCCCTCGCCAATGACGCCCTTTTGCAACACGCACGCCCTGACGCGGAAAAGATTTATGTGGGCAAGGTGGCCGGCAATCACGCCCTGCCTCAGCAGGAGATCAACTCTTTGCTCGTACGCAAGGCCAGGGAGGGCAAACTGGTGGCACGCCTCAAGGGCGGCGACCCGTATATTTTCGGTCGTGGCGGAGAAGAAGCCGAGCAATTGGCGGCTGAGGGGGTTCCCTTTGAAGTGGTGCCAGGCATCAGCAGTACCGTCGCAGCGCCGGCCTATGCCGGTATTCCTCTGACACACAGAGTTTTTGCCTCTTCAATGACCATCATTACGGGACACGAAAATCCCGACAAACCGGGTTCCGTACACAACTGGAAAGCACTGGCGGCAAGTGCCTCAACGCTTGTCTTTGTCATGGGCATGAAGAATCTGCCCGACATCGTGCGCCATTTGTGTGATGCCGGCATGGATCCGACCACTCCGGCCGCTCTCATCTACCGTGGGACAACGCCCTCGCAACGCAGCCTTACGGCCCCATTGGCTGACCTGCCTCACGCCGCCGAGAAAGCGGCCTTCACCAATCCCTCCATCATTCTGGTGGGCAAAGTGGTCAACCTGCACACAACGCTGAACTGGTTTGAAAACAAGCCCCTGTTTGGCCGAAGCGTGGTTGTCACCAGAGCTCGTGAACAGGCCAGCGGTCTTGCACAACGCCTGACTGAGCTGGGCGCTGAAGTCATTCAGTGTCCCACCATAGCCATTCGCCCCATGAACGACTATGCTCGTTTGGACTCTGCCGTGAACGCCCTTGCGTCATACCACTGGTGCGTTTTCACCTCGGTCAACGGCGTCCGTCATTTCTGGCAGCGTCTTCGCAAGGCCGGTCAGGACAGTCGGGCTTTATCCGGCATTAAGGTAGCCGCCATCGGTCCGGCCACGGCTGAGGTCCTGCGAGAACGCGGTATTGAACCGGATTTTATCCCCGAACGTTACGTGGCCGAAGGTGTGGTGCAGGGACTGCTGTCCCTTGAGGACGGACAGGTGACAGGCAAACGTTTTCTCCTGCCGCGTGCGGCCAAGGCGCGGGAAGTCCTGCCAGAGCAGCTACGCAAAGCCGGTGCCGTGGTGGACGTCATCCCGGCCTATGAAACCATTCCCGCACACGATAACAAGGAGGCTGTCCTGTCCCGTCTGACCGCCGGCACACTTTCCTGCATTACCTTCGGGTCCTCATCCACCGTAGATAATTTTCTTTCCCTGATACCTGCCGACACCTTGCGGGCACATCCGGCGACAAAGCTGGCCGCCATCGGCCCCGTGACCGCCGAGACACTGCGCAAGCACGACTTGCCATGCGATATCATGCCGGAGGAATATACTATCCCGGCGCTCGTTGACGCGCTGCAGTCATTCTTTTCGAGGTAGCCATGCCCTTCAACATAGCCATACTGGCCTCGGGGAACGGAACCAACGCCCAGGCCATGATTGACAAGATCGCCGCCGGCTTTCTGGATGCCCACATCGCGCTGGTTATCTGCAATAGGCCGGGAGCCGGTGTCATCACGCGTGCGGCCAAGGCTGGCTTGCCCTGCCTGGTACTGGACCACAAGGCCTTCCCGGACAGGGAATCCTACGACCTGCGCCTGGTGGAAGAACTGCATAAAGCCGGGGCGGAGCTGGCCGTGCTGGCCGGCTATATGCGGCCCCTGTCAGCAGCCTTTCTGCAAACCTATCGGGGCAGGGTCATCAACCTTCATCCCGCCCTTCTCCCCAGTTTCCCGGGAGTGCACGGCGGGAGCGATGCGCTGGCCTACGGTGTCAAAATTTCCGGATGCACCGTGCATTTTGTGGAAGAAAAAGTTGACAGTGGCCCCGTGATCATTCAGGCCGCCGTACCTGTCATTGCTGGAGAAAGTGAGGAGTCACTCATGCAACGCATCCACAAAATGGAACACCGCATCTATCCCCAGGCCGTACAATGGCTGTCTCAGGGGCGCCTCAGCGTGGAAGGCCGAGAGGTGCGTCTTGCCGCGAGCCCAACGCCGCCTCCCAGTCCCGACGGGCACTGGTTGGTCTGGCCTCCGCTTGAAGAGGGGTTCTGACGTTTGTCAATACACCACGCTGTACGACATGACTTCTGGACGATGGAAGAAAAATTCCACACGTCTGTTCATGGCGCGGCTCTGTTCGTCAATGCCGGGTTTGAGGGGGCGGGTGTCACCGTAACCGACGGCACGCATGCGTGTGGGCTTGATGCCGTGTTCCGCCAGATAATGCACCATGGCCGAAGAACGTGCGCCTGACAGCTCCCAAGCCGAGGGATAGGGGGGCTTGGTCTCCATGCTGTCCGCATGTCCGCGCACCACAAGGTACAAGTTGTACTCCTGCATCAGCTTCTGCACGGATTCCAGCACACGTTGCCCCTCCGGCAGCAAATTTACGCTGCCGGGCGGAAACATGACATCGGAATTGATGCGCAACTGAATGCCCACGTCGTCCGCGCTGATACCCGACGAACTCTGCGGCACGGCGTCGGCCATAAGCATCTGCTTTATCTTTTGTGCTATCGCGTAGTGGGATTTTTCCACTTCGCTGATTTTCAGATCCCGGGCGTCAATTTTGTCCGTGTTCTGGATAAAGGGATTGTTGGAGACCGGAGACGTGGCGCTGGAGTCAAAATTTCTCTCGCCCCGAAAATACGCCGCCAGACCGGCCTTGGTTTCCGGCGGAACCATGTTCAATATCCACATGAGCAGGAAGAAGGCCATCATGGCCGTCACAAAGTCGGCATAGGCAACTTTCCACGCGCCGCCCATATGCGCCTCCTTGGGGTTGGGCATGCGGCATAATGCCGCGATGTGATAGCAAACGCCTTCAAGCAAGAACCTTCGCGGACTATCCGCTCTTGAGCTTTTCTTCCATTTCGGCAAAGGTCGGCCGGAAGGGATAAGGAATGGCGCGACGACCGTATTCCACGGCAATCAAAGGCGTGGAGCCGCGAATGGCGGCGGCCACGGCTTCTTTGATGGCATGATAGTAGAAATGTTCCTCGGCAGCAAAATTTTCCAACTTGGAACCCATGGGGCCGAAGAAGCCGTAGCAGGACAGAATTCCCAGAAATGTGCCCACCATGGCCGCGCCGATATGGTGCCCTAGCACTTCTGGCGGCTCATTGATTTTGCCCATGGTCACGACGACGCCGATAACGCAGGCCACAATGCCCATTCCTGGCAAGGATTCGGCCATGTGTGAAATGGAATGCGCTGGCAGGAGGCTTTCTTCCTGAATGGTGTCTATGTCCAGATCCATGAGGCTGTCTATGTCGGCCGGATCGCCTGTGGTCAGATAGACGCGGAGGGTGTCACCGATAAAATTGACGACCGTGCTGTTTTTGGAAACATTGGGATATTTGGTGAAAATGGGACTGGCATCCGGCTTTTCCACATCGCTTTCAATGCTGATCACGCCGTCGCGGTGCATTTTGGAAAAAAGCGCGTACAGCAGGGCCAGGGTCTCAAGATAGCGCGCCTTGCTGGACCCGGGGTCAGCTAAAAGGCGCTTTAGATTTTTCAGAATGAGCCCGAATGTGTACTTTGTCTGGCCGGCAAAAAAGGCTCCCAGGCCGCTCCCCAGAATGATGAGAAGCTCGGCAGGCTGCACCATCACGCCCCAGTCGCCGTGGGACATGGTATAGCCCCCGGCCACGCAGCCACAGACGATGACGATGCCAATAAGTAAATACATTGCCGTACCTGTTACTGTTTCAATACAGTGTACTGCCCACAAAAACCTTCATATCCCGGGCAGGCTCCGCGCAAGTTCCAAGGTCCCAGCACAACCTTAGGCCATACCCATTCAACGTCCGAAGAGCTGAAATCTTTAGCCCGGCCGGAAATATTTCACAGCAGGTCAAACGTCGTGCGGCACGTTCGCCCGTCAGGCTGTAGATATGGTCTCGAACCTGCACGTCAGAAAAATCTGATTGACTTTATCACGACATCTCGCAGACCGCAACGACGCAACAAGGGGCACGCCTCATTCTCGGCAGGACATCGGCAGACAGAGCCATGCATTATTCTGGTTCATTCGGTGAAAGCGTACTTTGCCTCGTGAATGGCCAAAATTCTGAGTTTGATGAAAAACTCCAGATCTCTGTAGCCATAAGCCATCCGCTTGAGTACTTTGATTCTTTGCCCAGTGCATCGACTTTTCTCATTTTTCCCCTTTCCTCGTACAGTCGGCCACCCCACTTATGGCAAAGATGTGTCAAAATTTTGAAAATTTATAAAATTATATTTATTTTTCATGTGGTTATAAGAATGGCACAAATACTGCTTATCCATGGCTACCCGCATTGGGATTGTAAAAATCATCCCGTATTTGGAGGAAGCCATGTCGCTCGTTATCAATCATAACATGATGGCCGCCAATGTCGCTCGCAACTTGAACAGTCATTATGCTAATCTGTCCAAATCCACCCAACGACTGTCCACCGGCATGCGAATTAACTCGGCTGCGGATGACGCGGCCGGACTTGCCATCCGTGAATTGCAGCGGGCCGATATCGCCGCCCTGCAGCAAGGGGCACGCAACGCCAAC
>JAGAEE010000007.1 GCA_017613295.1 Desulfovibrio sp.
CATCAACCTGCGCGGCAAGGTTATTCCGGTCATCAACATGCGCACGCGCTTCAGCCTGCCTTCTGTGGAACACGACAGCAACACGCGCATTGTGGTGATGGAGTTCAATCAGAAAATCGTGGGCATTCTGGTGGACGGCGTGTCGGAAGTGCTGCGCATTCCGTCCTCCACGATTGAACCGGCACCGCCCGTGGTCTGCGGCATCGGTTCCGAATATATCAAGGGCGTGGGCAAACTGGCAGACCGCCTGCTGATTCTGCTTGACCTTGACACGTTATTAAGCGACATGAGCGCAGAAGCGGCGTAAACGGCCTCCCCCTGAACCTGTCGGGTGAGAGCTGTTTCTCAGCGACCGCTGCAGGAGGTCGTATGTCCATGCGTCTTTCACGTTCCATCGTCGGTGAGGCGGAAGCACGGGCCGTCAGCCGCGTCCTTCTTGAAGACGGTTACCTCGGCATGGGTAACGAGGTCCGTCTTTTGGAAGAGGACCTGGCAGAGTATCTCGGTATGAAGCCGCAGCAGGTGGTGACCACCAATACGGGCACGGCCGCCCTGCATTTGGCTGTGGAGGCCGTGGCCGCGCAGTGCCATGTGACAGGTGGCAAACCCGAGGTACTCGTCCCCACGCTCACCTTTGTCGCCTCCTTCCAGGCCATTGCGGCTGCCGGCTGCGTCCCCGTGGCCTGCGACGTGCTCCCAGAGACGGGCACACTTGACCTTGCCGACGCCGAACGCCGTCTGACCCCACGAACCATTGCCGTCATGCCCGTGGATTATGCCAGCAATCCTTGGCAGGCAGACGAGACCCTCAACTTCGCGCGCAAGAAAGGCCTACGCGTTGTGGAGGACGCTGCTCACGCCTTCGGATGCAAGAGCCGGGGACGCAAGATAGGCAGCTTCGGCGATGTGGTCTGCTTCAGCTTTGACGGCATCAAGAATATTACCTGTGGTGAAGGCGGTTGTCTCATTTCCTTCGATGCCGAGGTCGTCCGCATGGCTTCCGATGCGCGTCTGCTCTCCGTGGAAAATGACTCCCAAAAGCGTTTTGCCGGGACCCGCTCTTGGGACCCGGATGTCAAACGTCAGGGGTGGCGCTATCACATGAGCAACATCATGGCCGCCATCGGTCGTGTGCAACTGGGGCGGCTGGACAGGGAATTCATCCCTTCCCGTCGGAGGCTGACAGCCATCTATGAGCAGCGGCTCGCCGGCGTGGCAGGCCTGGAGTTGCTGCATACCGATCCAGAAGATTTCGTGGTCCGGCATATTATGCCATTGCGTGTGCTGCATGGCCACAAGGATGCCGTGAAAGAAGCCCTGGCCGCCAGGGGAATTCCTACCGGTGTGCATTACAAACCCAACCATTTGCTGAGTTTTTTCAAGAGAGGAAACAGCAATCCTCTACCTCACGCCGAACAGCTCTATGCCGAACTTGTAACACTTCCCCTGCATCCCGGGCTGATCCCGCAAGACGTGGAAGAGGTCTGCGCCACCATCAGGCACGCCGTGGACTGAAGGGCCTGTCCCTCATATACAGCGTCGATTATCCCTTTCTCGCCGAGGTGGGTAATGGGGTTTCCGCAACCGCACGGCTGTGACGAAAACCCGAAACTCGTCTGCCATAACATTCCGAATCCGTTTGGGTGACATCATGCAAAAACCTGCCGTTTCCGTCATTATGAACTGCCTGAACAGCGCACGGCATCTGCGTGCGGCCATGGACAGTCTCATGTCCCAAACCTTTACCGACTTTGAAGTGGTATTCTGGGATAACGGATCTACGGACCAAAGCCCTTCCATAGCGCAGAATTACGACGCTCGTGTACGCTATTTCCGTGAAGAAAACACGGTGCCTCTGGGGCAGGCACGCAATCTGGCGCTGGCTCAGGCACAGGGCCGATATCTGGCCTTTCTGGACTGCGACGATCTGTGGCTGCCGCACAAGCTCGAGAGACAAACCGCCCTTATGGAGGCCAATCCTAAAGTGGGTCTGGTCTGCACGGACACGGAAATCTTTGATGGCAAACGTGTTCTGCGTCGACTCTTTGCGCAGAATCCTCCCGTCAGGGGCATGGCTTTTGCCGAACTCATGGAAAGGCAGTGGATCTCCATGTCTTCAGCCATGTTGCGGCGCGAGGCGCTTACAGCTCTTTCTGCCGAGGGCATTGCTCCGGGCCAGGGGCTCAACGGCGGATGGTTTGACCAAAGCCTCAATGTCTGTGAGGAAGCCGACGTCTTCTACCGTGTGGCTCACGACTGGGAACTGGATCATGTGGACGCGCCATTGACGCGCTGGCGCGTCCACGGTGAGAACACCACCTTTGCCAAGTTTGGTCAGTTTGCTGATGAAACCCTGCGCATTCTTGAAAAGCAGCGCACGCTTTATCCTGGATATGACGGGCAATATGCCGATCTGGTAACACTTCTGACAAGACGGGCAGCCTTTCAAAAGGCCGTGGCTCTCTGGCGCGACGGGCACAACGCCGCTGCGAGGGAAGCCGTGCGCCCCTGGCGCAAGGAAGGTGGCAAATACCGGCTTTTCTGGTGGGCCAGCTATCTTCCCGGCAGTTTTTTCGACATGGCCGCACGCCTCTATTTTGCCTTGCCACCACGGTGGCGTTCTCAGGCCGCCAAATAACAACGGGAAACGCCACCTGCTTGAGGCAGACGCTTCCCGTATGTCATGGGGCGCAGGACTGAAGGAGGCAGAGTTATATTTTTTTGACTTCCGTATACCAGGCCGCCGCATTTTCCAAAAGTTGGCGGGAGCGGGCGGCGAGTTCCTGAGGATCCTTGAGATAGCCGTCCAGCAACAGGCTGGCGTCAAACAGGCACTGTGTCATATGCGCCAACATACGGTCGTCGGCATCAGCCTGGAACATGCGCAGCATGTTCCGCAGAAGAGGATGATCACGGTTGACTTCCAGCACCTTGACGGGAAGTGTGTCATCCTTTCGCATGACCTTGAGCAGCTTCTCCATGGATGAAGACATGCCACCGTCAGGAGAAACCAGAACGGCCGGGCTGTCAGCCAGACGGTGAGACACGCGCACTTCCTTTACCTTATCCCCAAGGATCTCCTTCATTTTTGCGAGCAGGTTGTCAAAGCTTCCCTGTTCTTCGTCGGAAAGGGGAGCCACAGCCTCGTGGGCTGGTTGTTCCTTGTCGGAGAAATCGTTCAGAGCGTCATCCCCAGCCATTTCCGCCGATTTGAATTCCCATTCTTTGTATTTCCCCAGGCCGTCCATGACGAACTCGTCCACGGGTTCATACAACCAAAGAACCTCAAGCCCCTTGCGGCGGAAGCGTTCCATGTGAGGGTTGAGCCTTGCCGCTTCGCGGTTGGGAGCGACAATGTACCAGAAGGTCTTCTGCCCCTCGGGCGCACGTTCCATATAGGCGTCCAGACTGGTCAGGGCGTCGGCGTCCGTCATGGCTGAGGAATTGAAGCGCAAAAGCGCGCTTATGCGCTCACGATTGGCAAAGTCATTATAGCCAAGTTTGAAGATGCGGCCGTGTAATTTCCAGAATCGTCCGTATTTTTCCTCATCGTCCTTGGCCAGTTTTTCCAGATGGGAAAGCGTTTGCTTGACCAGCACCTGGTTGATCTTGCGCAGTATTACATTTTCCTGAAGCGTTTCACGCGAGATGTTCAACGGCAGATCTTCCGTATCCACCACGCCCTTGAGAAATGCGAGATATTCTGGCACCAGCTCTTGATTGTGGTGCTGAATGAGCACACGGCTGGCATAGAGGTCTAGCCCCCAGGCATCCTTTTCCGCGCCGAAAAATTCCTGGGCGTCGTCAGGGGTAAAAAGCAGGGCGTTGAACTGCACTGGCGCATCGGCGGAAAAATGCAGCACATCCAGGGGATCCTTGGAGTCGTAGGTGACGGCCTTGTAAAAAGCACTGTACTGTTCTTTCGTGATGTTAAATTTGGGTTCACGCCACAGGGCCGGTTGGGTATTCACCTGCCCATCGTCCACAAAGACGGGGAAGGGTACAAAGGCCGAATGCTTGCGGATGACCGACTCCACACGGTATTTTTCAATAAATTCCGAGGCGTCGTCCTTGAGCCAGATTTTGACCACCGTGCCACGCTGCAGATCCGCGTCATCCGCTGGCTCCACCGTGTAGGTCCCGAGGCCGTCGCTGGTCCACACGTTGGCCGTGTTTTCGTCCCCAAAGGCCGGACGGGACGTCACCGTTACTTTTGAACCGACCATAAAAACTGAATAGAAGCCCACGCCGAACCGACCAATGATATTGGCGGCATCTTCGGTTTTCTTCTCTTTGTCCTCATCCCCGGCTGTGGAGGCCAAATCGGCCAGAAACTGTTCTGAGCCGGATTTGGCAATGGTACCCAGATTTTCCGCCAACTCGTCAGCCGTCATGCCCAGGCCGGTATCCGCTATGGTCAGGGTTTTGGCATCCTTGTCAAGGTTTATGCGGATTTCCAGAGGCAAATCGGCATGACTTGGGCTTTCTCCCCTGTTCATGCGATAACGCAATTTGTCCAAGGCGTCAGACGCGTTGGAAATGAGCTCGCGCAAAAAGATTTCACGGTTGGTATACAAAGAATTGGTGAGGATATGCAAAACCTTGCATACCTCGGCACGAAATTGGCGTGGTTGTTTTTCTTCCTCTGCCATGGCAAACCTCCTGAACTATGCTGTTTCCCATAAATAATGTCCCCTGGACATTTTTCAAGGGGCAGCGGCACGACAACTTCATTTTTTTGACCATTGCCCCTCACTTGCCTCTGTATCAAAAACCGTATAATTTCAAAAAAGCAAGGAGGGCCTGCATGGACGCTGTTTTGCTTTCGCGATTGCAATTTGCTGTGGCCGTTTTTTTCCACTTCATCTTTGTCCCGCTGACGCTCGGGCTTTCCCTTGTCCTCGCATGGATGGAAACCCGCTACGTGCTTTCTGGTGACGAGGCCTGGAAAAAACAGGTAAAATTCTGGGGCAAACTCTTCATCATCAACTTTACCCTGGGCGTGGTAACAGGCATTACCCTGGAATTCCAGTTCGGAACAAACTGGTCCCGCTATTCCGCCTATGTGGGGGACATCTTCGGCTCGCTCCTGGCCATTGAAGCCACGGTCGCCTTCTTTCTGGAGTCCACCTTCCTGGCCGTTTGGCACTTCGGCTGGAATCGCGTGGGCAAGAAGCTGCATCTGGCTTCCATCTGGCTGGTGGCCATCGCGGGAAACATTTCCGCTCTGTGGATCATTCTGGCAAATGGCTTTATGCAACATCCCGTTGGCTATGCCGTCAACGCCACGGCGGGACGTGCCGAATTAACGAGTTTTTTTGACGTCCTCACCAACGGCTATGCGTGGGGCATGTATGCCCATACCGTCCTGGGCGCTTGGGCCCTGGGGGGGTTTTTTGTCCTGGGCGTATCCGCCTGGCATCTGCTGCGCAGGAGCCACACGGAATTCTTCCGCCGTTCATTCCGCATGGTCACTCCCTGGACTCTCGTTTTGACCCTGCTGCTGGCACTGGCGGGGGACATACAGGGCAAAAACGTGGCACACTATCAGCCCGCCAAGCTGGCCGCGCTGGAATCCCACTGGGAGACGGGCAGGAACGTGCCCTTCTACCTGCTGGCCCTGCCCGACGAGGAAGGGGAAGGGAATATGGTGGAGGCCCTTGGCATTCCTGGCCTTCTGAGCTGGATATCCTATGGAGACGCTGCGGCCGAAGTCAAGGGGCTCAAAGACATTCCCAAGAATGACAGGCCGCCGGTACTGCCCACATTTCTTTCTTTCCGTGCCATGGTGGCCCTTGGCGGATTGTTCGTTCTGCTGACCCTCTGGGCCGCCTTTCAACTTAGAAAAGACACGCCCTGTCCCCTGTTGCTTAAGGCCATGGTCTGGAACATCCCTTTGCCCTATATCGCTTTGATGCTTGGCTGGGCCGTCGCGGAAATCGGGCGCCAGCCCTGGATCGTGTACGGGCTTATGCGCACGTCTGACGCCGTCTCACCAGTACCTGCCCCGACAGTCGCCATGTCGCTGGGAGCCTTCATAGCCATCTATTCCCTTTTGGGCATCCTTGATATCTATCTTTTGCGCAAATATGCGATACAGGGCCCGGAAGCCCGGGAGGTGTAAGCCATGCTGGAAACCATCTGGTTCATACTTTGGGCTGTGCTCTGGGGCATGTTTTTCATTCTGGACGGTTTTGATCTGGGCGTGGGGACGCTTTTGCCCGTGCTGGCAAAAAACGAGGACGAACGCCGCATCATGTACAATGTCGCCGGTCCCTTCTGGGATGGCAATGAAGTCTGGCTCATTGCCGCAGGCGGAGTGACCTTTGCGGCATTTCCCAAAGCCTACGCCGTCATGTTTAGCGCCCTGTATGTGCCCTTGCTGCTTCTGCTTTTCACACTCATCTTTCGCGCCGTATCCTTCGAATTCCGCAACAAGGTGGCGCATGCCAGCTGGCGTGTTTTATGGGACAGCATTCACTTTTTCTCCAACATCGCGGCAAGCGTGCTTCTGGGAGTGGCCTTCGCCAACCTTTTCATGGGCATCCCCGTAGATGCTCAGGGAGTATACCACGGTAACCTGCTTTCTCTCCTTAATCCCTACGGGCTGGCAGGCGGTGTATTTTTCCTGTGCATGTTCATCCTGCACGGGGCGTTGTGGCTGGCCATCAAGAGCCGTGACGATCTGCAGACACGTGCTGTGGCCACGGCCTTTTTCATCTGGCCGGTCATGCTTGTCCTGCTTCTGGCATTCCTGGTGCTGACCGCCATGCACACCAATCTGTTCGCCAACTATCTGGCCATGCCAGCCCTGTTCATTCTGCCAATTCTGGCTCTGGCGGGGCTCATCCTTGTGCGTATCATGCTGCGCGAGGGAAGGTTGTGGGCTGCCTGGGGCAGCAGTGCCCTGTTCATTTTCTCCGTCACCTTTTTTGGTGTGGCGGGCATGTTCCCCGGCATGATAATCTCCTCTCTGGATCCAGCCGCCACGGGGACCGCCTTCAATGGGGCCTCCAGCCCGCTAACCCTCAAAATCATGCTCGGCGTGGCACTGGTCATGGTGCCCATTGTCCTTGCTTACCAATGCTGGACCTATCATGTCTTTTCCGCCCCTGTGACCCGAGAAGACCTTGAAGACGATCACGCCTATTGACCACGCTGCAACAAATCTCCGGGTTGCCTTCACATATGTGGCAACCCGGAGAGCCTTTTTATATGAAATTTTTGCAAAAAGCCCTGGAACGAGGCCTCTCTCCCGCCAACATTCTCACGTACGTCAGCCTGCAAACCCTGCGTTTGTGGGGTCTTTTTTGGGGTACCCTGCGCTTGCGTATTAAGGCACGTTTGCTGGGCGTCACCCTGGGAAAAGGCGTGACAGCCCATGGTCCTGTAGGGCTGTTGCGATGGCCCGGCGGGCAGATACGTCTTGGTGCCAACGTGAGCCTCATTTCCTCCTGGAGGCGGGCCACGGCGGCCGCGATCAATCATCCAACGCGACTGCGCGTTTTCGGTCCGGGAGCCTGTATTGACATAGGCTCCGGATGCGAGCTTAGCGGCGTTTCCATCACCGCTCGTTCACAAAG
>JAGAEE010000067.1 GCA_017613295.1 Desulfovibrio sp.
CTCATGGTACCCCTGCGTTGTTTAACGTAGGGGTATTTTTATAATACATTGATTTTAAAGTAATTTTTCTTATAATATCATTATCATACAACTTTTCATATGCTTTGAAAAATAGTATTGACACAAGCATGCTAATAGTAGACAATTTTTGTGTAACTTTTAACATATAATAATTTTGTGAATTATGACAAACTATTCGAGTCGACATTTTAGAACATCGAAAACTTGGAGGTTGCCATATGACAATCGTATGCGATCGTCAAAATCTTGCTGAGGAGTTTGTGGATGTTCTTTCAAGCCTTCCGCAAGGATTGGGGGAGGATGACATCCGTATTGTCCGACGTCTCGCAGCTGAGGACAGCTCAGCGGATCATTGGCTGCAGACCACGCATCTGGATAAGGAAGCCAGGATTATCCTGATGGCGTCAGTGGCCTATGTGCTGCATTGCCTGAAGGGTGACCCCTACAAATGTTCCGTGTTTGCTCGATCAGCCGCAGAAGCGTTGCTGAGTGAAAAAAAGCTAGCGGCCTGAATTTGCTCTGTAATGCCCTTGCGTGGCATGAATTTTTTGCCAGGAACGGGGCCAACCCGTTGGAAAGGACAGCCTATGCTAACCATCACCTTGAGGAACGCATGCCTGTGTTGCTGCGGTTTTCTCCTTGTAACGTTTGTTCTCGCTTCTCCACGGATCGCTGCGGGTGGGGAATGCCTTGTTGTCAAACACCCCGCTGTGGATAATCCCACCATGCCAGCCGTCATTTTTAATCACGACAAGCATGTGGCCTATGTGGAAAAGCACGAGAGTGACTGTTCCCGCTGTCACAGAGTCACTTCCGAAGGATTGTCCGTTGCCGTGTTGGATGTTCGTCTTCAGAAAGCGGATGGGCAAGTTCCTTATCTGCACGCAACCTGTACGGATTGCCACAGAGCCGCTGGACGTGGTCCTTCCCTTGTCGCATGTCGATCTTGTCATGCACAGGGCAATA
Organism: Desulfovibrio sp.; assembly: GCA_017613295.1. GTDB lineage: Bacteria > Desulfobacterota > Desulfovibrionia > Desulfovibrionales > Desulfovibrionaceae > Desulfovibrio. Next base: position 988 of record JAGAEE010000067.1, read on the forward strand.
TACTCAGGGCAATGAAGTAGCAATAGATATGTAGGCGCGTGCAGCGCCACGTGAGGAGATAGATGCTCATGATGCAGACACTTGCTGGACCATGTTTCGTGGCCTCTTTGATCATTTTTTTTGTCGGGTTACTTGTTCGCGCCATATGGTATGTGAGGGGGTTGGACTGGAGACTGGAACGCGTTGCCTATGGCTGGCACAAGGAGCGTTCCATTCCCGGAGCCCTTGTTTCCATTGGCAAATGGCTTATTCCCGGGGGAACGGCGGGCTGGCGCAGCCAGCCGGTGGCCATGGTGGCATTTTTCCTCCTGCATTTCGGCGCTGTGCTGTTGCCTCTCTTCCTGCTGGGGCATACCGTTGTATTGGAGCAAACTACAGGCATCGCTTTGCCTTCGTTTCCAACGGCACTGGCAGATGCCCTTTGCGTTGCCAGCATTGCCGGCCTCATATTGCTGGCTGTTCGACGGTTTACATCCCCCGTGTTGCGTCAGCTCAACAGCTGGCAGGACTGGTTTGTGCTCATATTGACGTTCCTCCCCTTCTTTACCGGCTTCATGGCCAGGCTTGATGTGGGAGCCTATGATACCTGGATAGCGCTGCATGTTTTCACGGGGGAATTGTTCCTTGTGCTGGCGCCATTTACCAAGTTGTCTCACATTGTCCTATTCTTTATGTCACGAGCGCAGCTGGGCATGGATTTCGCCATTAAGCGCGGCGGCGATACGCGTGGTGGCGCATACCCCTGGTAGTCCGTTTTTCCCCTGACTTCTTTGCAAGGAGTACAACATGTCCCAGATTCTCTGTTCTCCGACGCCTGTCACAACCAAGGAAGGCATTCATGCCCTGCTGGCCGATAAGGGTGGTGAAGAATATTACAGGCAAATGCGTAACCTAAAAGTTGACCAGAACGCTTTGGCCTTTGATCTGCAAAAAACTTGCAAGTCTCGTACGCGCACGTGGCTCGAAATATGTGCTCATTGCGGTATGTGCGCTGACAGTTGCTTTTTTTACAAAACTAACAACAATGATCCCAAGCAGATACCCTCATACAAAATTCAGTCAACCCTGGGCGAAATGCTCAAACGCAAGGGCAGAGTAGACACGGAATTCATGATGCACGCCATGGACGTGGCTTGGGGGCAGTGTACCTGCTGTAATCGCTGCGGTCTGTATTGCCCACACGGCATTGATACCGGTGTGATGTTCAGTTATCTGCGTGGCGTATTGTTTAAGCAGGGTTTTGTGCCGTGGGAATTGAAGATAGGTTCGGGCATGCATCGCGTGTACGGCGCGCAGATGGACGTGACCGAGGAAGACTGGGTGGATACTCTTGAGTGGATGGTGGACGAGAATTCGGACGAATGGCCCGGTTTGGAAATACCCGTGGAAAAGGAAGGTTGCGATGTCATGTACATCTGCAACGCCCGTGAGGTGAAGCACTATCCCGAGGACTTGGCTGCGGCCGCCATCCTCTTTCATGTGACGGGCACCAGCTGGACGGTGCCGCGCGAAGGCTGGGAAACGACGTCACTTACCATGTTCGCGGGTGACTGGGAAGGATGTGCGCAAAATCTTAAGCGCATTTACGCCGCAGTGGATCGCCTGAAGCCAAAGATGGTGGTGGGGACGGAGTGCGGACATGCGCATCGGGCCACGGTGGTTGAGGGGCCTTACTGGGCCGGACGTGAGAGCGGGGATGCGCCGGTGCCTTTTCTGCATTATGTGGAATGGGTGGCCAAGGTTCTTCGAGAAGGCAAATTGAAGATCAATCCGGCCAAGAAACTCAAGATGCCCTGTACCTTACAGGATGCCTGCAATTACATACGCAACGACGGGCTGGGCAAATATACTCGTGAAATCATGGGATACATCGCTGAAGATTTCCGCGAAATGAATCCCCACAATGAGCACAATTTTTGCTGTGGCGGCGGCGGCGGGCTCAATGGCATTGGTCTCTACCGCAAAGAACGGAATGTGGGCCTCAAAAACAAGCTGGATCAAATCAGGGCAACCGGTGCCGAAATGGTTGTCACCCCCTGCCATAACTGCTGGGACGCCATTCGGGACATGATGGAGGTGTATGAGGAACACAATATTAAATGGACATTCCTCAAGCCTCTGTTGCTCAAAATGATGGAGATTCCCTCGCATATTGAACATGTCGATCAAGGATAGTACGAACGGGGGCTACGCGAAATGTTCACGTGGCCCCTGTTTGGCTGCGCATGACGTCGAGTCGGGAGAATACCGGGAGCGCCATGTTTTTCGACAACGCAAACGCGCGAGGGAAATACACGGCTTGCGTTGAGCGCCTATTGCGCTAGGGGGCATTTTCCTTTCGCAGTCTTTGGCCAAAACCATGTTTTGATATCGGGCGAAGATGTCAGCCAGAGTGACTGTCCTCAGTCCTTCAAGTATAAGGTGCCCAGCATGTGACCAGACCTTCGTGATAGCATCAATGCCAGAGGATTTCTCCCCCCCCACCTTGGTTTCTGGAAGAGTTATGCCACCTTCCACGGCAAGGATGATATCACCCAGAGAAATTTTGTCAGCGTTACGAGCCAGATAATGCCCACCAGCTATGCCTTTTACGCTTTGCACAATGTTATAGCCGCGTAGGCTGCGCATTATTTTTTGTGTGAAATGTTCACTAATGCCACATGCCGTAGCCAACTCAGAAGCGGACATGGGGGAAACGTCAGTTTGTCGGGCAAGTTCCATAAGCAATCGAAGAGCATGAAAAGCCATTGATGATATACGCATATTTCTTTCTTCGTGAAGTTGACAAAACAAAATAAAACTAATTTGGTCGTATATCATGCTCAAGGCTAACAGTCAATTGGGACCATGCATGTTTTGCTGACTGTGAAAAGATTCAAGGGAGTAACAATAAAATGATACCATTTTTTTTTGAAGTATGGTATCTGAAATTAACTACAAATGACTATGATATTAATCGGTATATCTTGATATGATTTTGAAAGGCTCAGTTAATTATGAATTTTTGTTTTCAATTCAAATAGTTACCATGCTTTTGAGGCTTATTTCAGTAAAGTGTGTCATCATGGCTACGAAACTCTATAACTATTTATAATCATTCAACTGGTATCACGGCCTTTCTTGAATTGAGCCTTTCAAAAATGACGGGAGGACTTATGAAGCTTTCCGCAAAAACCAGATATGCTGCGAGGATTTTATTTTGTATGGCAAAGCATATGGAGGAATCCCCTGTCTCCTCCAGCTGGCTTTCTGTACAGACAGGCATCAGTGCGCAGTTCATAGAGCAGATTTTGCGTCAGTTGCGTTTGGCCGGCATCACAGATAGCGTGAGAGGAGCATGTGGAGGCCACATTCTTGTACAAAAGCCGGATGAGGTGACCATAGGCAAGATTCTTAATGCCATGGGGGATGGCATGGAGCTGTCATTTTGTCTTGACTGTCCGGAATCGTGCGATCGTAGTCACAAATGTGCCATGCATGACGTCTGGGAGAATTTGCAGCAATCCTTTAATGGGGCATTGGAATCCGTATCGTTGCAAGATGCGTTGCATAAGGCACGGCCGGACACAGTGTGCTGACGAGGGAAGAATGGCCCGAAGTTTTCGGCAAAAGCCATCGTTTACTGTTGATGTTTTTCGCAAGCGCTTGTAGTGGAAAAGAACTGTACAGGAGTGAAAAATGAAAGTCATGACAATGTTGGTGGTTGTGTTGACGCTGACCGTGCTGTGGTCTCCTCTCGTAGGGGCAAGGGATATGAGTGAAATGGCCACCGTTATCAAGCAACCACAGGTAATTCCAGGCGGCACCTCCAAACGAATGGATGTTGTTTTCGCGCACACGGATCATCGGGGTATCAACTGCATGCATTGTCATCACAATGTGGGCAGAGAAGGAAGATATGTGGCCTGTACCACATGCCATTGCATTCCCGGTGGGAGGGAACGCTTGCCCATAAGCATGTTCATGGCCTTTCATGCCAAGGATAACGCCCGATCGTGTGTTGGCTGTCACTCGCGTATGGTCGAAAAGAGTGCAAGCAGATATGGAATCAAGTTCAGGGGATGTCGTCCCTGCCACATGTCGCCTGCCTCGCGTAAGGCCTTGGATCTTGCCAAAAACTCCAAGTGAGCCTGCAGAATCAGTTCGTGGTGGATGTGTGATTAAGACTTGTTTTTCATGGGAAAGGGTCCAGTCATCTTTTTAAAAATGACTGAACCCTTTTTTTCGTACCGGAACCCGATTGCCCGGTACCTTCACCTCGAAGGCTTTTTCCAATCCGTGAAAAAAAATACTTTATTAGTACGATAAAGTA
>JAGAEE010000068.1 GCA_017613295.1 Desulfovibrio sp.
GCAGTAGGCATACCAAAGTGCGGCATCTACGGAGTTGTAGGCATGCTCACCAAAGTCTGAAAACATGTTGGGCACTAGGCCATTATGTACATGCTTGCCGACATCGGCCAGAACTTTTAGTCCGAAATCTTCCCGTCCACTCAAAAAAGCCAAGCCTGGCAGACTGATGAGTGTGTCACGGCCCCAGGCATCAAACCAGTGGTAGCCGGCCAGTACTGCGGGGCGGTTCGTGGAGGTTGTGATGCAGAACTGTCTGCCTGCCTGTTCCAAATGACCTGTGATACCGCCGCCTTTTTTGTGCTCCTTCATATGGGCACGACTTTCTGTCTGCCAAAGTTTGTCCAGTTTTTCATCGCAGGGTTCTGTGCCGACAACCACATAGACCGCCCCACCTTTTGGCATCGGTGGCAGAGGAATTTCCAGCACGCCCGGCATAAACAGATCTTCGCTGTAAGGGAAGCCACGTTGCTGTTCTTTGAAGTACTCCACATTGCGGCACCAAAAAGGCTCAGGCGTGAAGGCAACTCCTGGTTGTCCCTTATGCGTTCGACCTGTGGTCTGAGCCTGAACATACAACGGTGGTAGTCCAGAGTATGGACTGATGCCAAATCCGCCTTCCACAGCGGCAGTTTCCTCGCGAAGTGTGGGATTGGCACATGTGAGTGCGTGGAAATTACGAAAGGCAAGCTGGGGTCGGATGCGCAGTGTCAATGGAGGGATGTTCTCAGGCCCCTCAATAGAGTAGCGCAACAACAGCCGACTTTTGCCACGTGCGAGAAGTATTTCGCGACTCAGCCGCACTTCCCCAACGCGGTAGACGCACTGCGGCCATTGGTCCAGGAGAAATGTCTCCAGATACTCATGACCGTGGGGATAGAGCTTGCCCGGATGCTTGCGTGTTGACAGAAAGAATTCTTTCCCGCCACCTCTCACTGACTCTTCAAGGGAAGAGAGCAGCACATGACGTCCATAGCTTGTGTTTACCACAAGCAATCCGTGATACTTGCGAGTGTTGCAGCAGAGTATGCTGCTGCTTGCATAGTCTCCAAGATCGTTTGTGAGCAGCCATTCTTTGTTAAGTGCCCTGCGGGTATTTTGACAGGCTGCCTTATCTAAGCTGAACCTCATACGTTCTCCTTGTCGTACGATTTGCACGACGGCAGATGCGAATTCATTTGAAAATAATAGAGGCATTTGCCGCCGCGCCGTCACCCGGTCACGGTGACGGTTGATGTTGCGGCAAGGCGAAAAAAAGAATGCGGCGGCGGCGTTGAAAAAAACGGTTGTCGCCACAGAGCAAAAGCAGGCTGAGGAAAGATGTCTTGCCGTAAAAAATGCTTGTAGCATTGTACACAAATGCTCTTCGACTGTCGAGAGCAGTCATGAATTTTTTTGCCGGTGGATTGTCGAAGTATGACAGGGAGTTCTTGCTTGGAAAGAATTGTGCATCAAACGGGGCTTTTTCTTTCTCGAATTTTGATGTAGCATATGAGCTTCTTACAATAAAACAGGTTATCGCCAGCCAACGGGGGAAACAATGCAAATTTGGAGTCGATGTGTCGCAATACTATTCCTTTCGCTGCTGCCACTGACGGCAGCGGCTGCGGATGTCAAGGTGGGGCTTATGTGCCCGCTTACTGGTAAATGGGCTTCTGAAGGGCAGGACATGAAGAATATCGTGAGTCTGCTTGTTGAAAATACCAATGCCAAAGGTGGTATCGGGGGCAAAACCGTAACCCTTGTTGTGGAAGATGACGCCGGTGACCCGCGCACTGCCGCACTTGCTGCGCAGAAACTTGCCTCTGCCGGTGTTTTGGCCGTTATTGGCACATACGGTTCCGCCGTGACGGAAGCCAGCCAGAATATCCTTGATGAAGCGGAGCTGGTGCAGATTGGCACTGGTTCTACCAGCGTACGTTTGACAGAAAAGGGGCTACAGCGTTTTTTCCGTACGTGTCCACGCGATGACGCGCAGGGACGTTATGCCGGAGCAGCCATTGTCAATGGCGGCTACAAGGCTGTAGCGCTTTTGCACGATAATTCTTCCTATGCCAAAGGACTTGCTGAGGAAACACGCATGGTGCTGGATAAGGCCGGTGTGAAGGTCGTGTTTTATGATGCGTTGACTCCTGGAGAGCGCGACTATACGGCCATCTTGACAAAACTCAAGGCCGCAGCCCCTGATCTGATTTTTTTTACGGGATATTATCCTGAAACGGGAATGCTGCTTCGACAGAAGAAAGAAATGGGATGGAACGTACCCATGATGGGTGGGGACGCCTCCAACCATCAAGATCTTGTGAAAATTGCAGGTCCAGAAGCGTCTTCAGGGTATTTTTTTATCAGTCCGCCATTGCCTCAGGACATGGACACTCCTGAAGCCAAGGCCTTTCTTGAGGCGTTTCAGAACAAATACAAGACGGTGCCTGTGTCCGTATGGGCGGTTCTTGCTGGCGATGCGTATAAGGCCATTGAAGGCGCTTTGTCAGCAGGAGCTCAAACTTCAGATGCCATGGCCGCTTGGCTTAAGCAACTTAAGGATATGCCCGGGTTATCCGGCACGCTTGGATTTGATGCCAAAGGTGATCGTGTAGGAGAGTTTTATCGCGTGTATAGCGTGAATGATAAGGGAGAATTTGTCCTGCAACCCAGATAGCGCATGGACGGGAGCTTGCCAGCGCTCCCGTCTGCTAAAACCTGAAAATGCTATCTTGATGCGATATTGTGGCATTATATTAACTGTAGAGTAGTATGGAACAGTTTCTTCAACAGCTTCTGAATGGTCTTGCCGTAGGTGGTATCTATGCCCTGGTGGCGTTGGGGTACACTATGGTGTACGGAGTGATGAAGCTGATCAATTTTGCCCATGGAGACATTTTCACCATTGGTGCCTATCTCGGTCTCACCTTGCTCGTGAGCTGTAATATCGCTGGAATGCTCGGCCCTGTGGGGGCTTTGCTTGCCGTTTTTGTCATGGTGGCATTGTTGACGGCATTGGTAGGCTATCTTCTTGAACGTGTGGCATACCGGCCTTTGCGTAATGCCGGTCGCCTGTCGGCTGTCGTGTCGGCTCTTGGCGCGTCGATTTTTTTCCAAAACGCTGTCATGCTTATCTACGGTGCGCGGTTTTACGTTTATCCCGATTTTTTGAGGCCCGATTTTACTGTGCACCTGCTAGGTTTGAATGTTCCTGGGGTAAGGTTGTTGGTCATCGGGGCGACGGTGGCGCTTATGTTGGCGCTCTCTGCCTTCATTCAGCGCACTCGTACTGGAGCGGCCATCAGGGCCGTCGCCATTGACCCTGGTGCAGCACAGCTCATGGGCATCAATGTTGACCGTGTCATTTCCTTGGTTTTCCTCATTGGCCCAGGCCTAGGTGGCGCGGCAGGTCTGATGGTGGGCATTTACTATGGACAGATAGATTTTACCATGGGCTGGTCATATGGGCTCAAGGCATTTACTGCGGCCATTCTTGGCGGTATCGGCAACATACCAGGGGCAATGCTCGGGGGGCTTCTATTGGGTGTCATAGAGGCTCTGGCAGCGGGGTATGTCGCCATGGCTTGGAAGGATGCCATTGCGTTCATGGTCCTCATCCTCATTCTGATTATCCGCCCCACAGGTATTTTGGGCGAGCGCACGGCGGAAAAGCTATGAAGCTTCAGGATATCAGAACGCCAATGGGCTTTGGGCTTGCTTTTCTGCTCCTGGTTTTGCCCTTCTTGTGTAATGCCTACTGGCTGGATGTTTGCGTGAGTATTGGGCTTTATGCTTTGCTGGCGCTTTCTCTCAATGTCATTCTCGGTCAGGCTGGTATTTTTCATATGGGGCATGCCGCCTTTTTTGCCGTGGGTGCATACACCACATCTATTCTGAATACCCTTTATCATTGGCCTGTCCTTTGGACCATGCCTTTGGCGGGGTGTGCCGCAGCCTTTTTTGCTTTGGCCGTGGCACGACCCATTATTCATTTGCGTGGAGATTATCTGCTTATTGTGACGATTGGTATTGTGGAGATTGTGCGCATAGCCCTACTTAACGATGTGGGGGGACTCACCGGTGGATCCAATGGCATCTTTGGTATCTCACGACCAACTTTTTTTGGATTTCGTATTTCCAAGGGAATCCAGTTTTACTACCTGGTCTGGTGTATGGTCGGTGTGAGTCTGCTTTTGTTTCACTGCCTGTGGCATTCCCGTTTCGGTCGCGCTTTGAATTATATTAAGGAAGATGATATCGCTGCAGAGGGCTGTGGTGTTAATGTGACGCACTACAAACTGGCAGCCTTCGTGTTGGGGGCATTTTGGGCTGGCATGGCCGGTACTGTTTATGCGGCCAAGATGACCACTATCGCACCGGAATCTTTCAATTTTATGGAATCTGTCATCATTTTTGCCGTTGTTATCCTATCTGGAGGCAGTCAGCTGGGAGTGCTTATCAGTACCTTTCTTTTCATTGGCCTGCCGGAATTGTTGAGGGAGTTTTCCAACGCACGCATGCTCATTTTCGGATTTGCCATGATGGCTATGATGATCTGGCGTCCACAGGGCTTGTTGCCGCCCCGACGCAGACGTTATCAAGCTGGCGCTCTTTTAGACAGATCAAGCTGCGCAGCACGGGAATCAGTGCGTGGAGGGTCAGCAGTATGAGCCTGCTGCGTTTGGAAGAGGTGAGCAAGTTTTTCGGCGGACTCGTCGCGGTCAATGATTTGTCTTTCGATGTGGAGGAGGGCAGTATTGTGGGCCTTATCGGCCCCAACGGAGCTGGCAAGACGACGGTGTTCAACTGCATTACCGGCAATTATACGCCTGAAACCGGCCGTATCGTTTTTGATGGCAAATCCATAGCCGGTCTTCAACCTCACCGCATTGTGGAATTGGGCATTGCACGAACCTTTCAAACCATTCGACTTTTTGGGCGTCTGCCTGTGCTGGAAAATACCCTTGCCGGCAGACACTGCCGCATGAAGGCCGGACTTCTGTCATGCATGTTTCGTACTTCCGCGCAGCGCCGTGAAGAACGTGAAGCCGTGGCGAGATGTATGGATGAGTTGCATTTTGTGGGATTGGCAAAACAGTATGCTGAACCGGCCGGAGGCCTTGCCTACGGCAGTCAGCGTTTACTGGAAATTGCCCGCGCCCTCGCTTCTGACCCCAGACTGATCATTTTGGACGAGCCTGCGGGTGGTATGAACGACCAGGAGACCGTTGCCCTCGTGGACACCATTAAGGATATACGAAACAGGGGCATAACCGTGCTGCTTATTGAACATGATATGCGACTGGTCATGAAAATTTGTGAGAAGTTGATTGTGTTGGAACATGGGGCCATGATCGCCCATGGCAAGCCGGAGGATGTTCGGCGAAATCCGGAAGTGATTGAGGCCTATCTGGGTGCAGACGACGAAAAGTGGTGAGTCATGTCTCTTTTGGAATTGTCGCAGGTGCGAGTACGCTATGGCAGCGTAGAAGTGTTGCACGGCATAGATCTCAGGGTTGATGAGGGCGAAATCGTCACCATCCTGGGAGCCAATGGGGCTGGTAAGAGTACAACACTTCTTTCCATCAGTGGGCTGGTGCGCCCCTGCGGAGGTGACATTTTTTTTGATGGGAAACAGTTGCTGCGTTATCCAAGCCACAGTGTTGTAGGCATGGGCATAGCTCAATCACCTGAGGGACGACGGGTTTTTGGAGCCATGAGCGTTTTGGAAAATTTGCGCTTAGGCGCATTTTGCATACGCGACAAAACACGTAGCGAACGTTCACTTTCCTGGATCTTTGATCTTTTCCCACGTCTCTTTGAGCGCAGGGATCAACTGGCTGGCACACTGTCGGGGGGTGAACAGCAGATGCTGGCCATTGGACGTGCCCTTATGGCTGAGCCGCGTCTTTTGCTGCTGGATGAACCATCGCTGGGACTGGCCCCCTTGCTGGTTCGTTCCATTTTCGATACTGTACGTGCTATCAATCAGCGTGGTGTAACCGTGCTATTGGTGGAGCAGAATGCCCGCGCCGCCTTACGGCTGGCAACTCGAGGGTATGTGCTTGAGGTCGGTCGTGTTGTCAGAGAAGACGTGGCCGCAAATCTGCTTGCTGATCCAGGTGTTCGCGAGGCCTATCTTGGGGGGTGATTTTGTCCGCGGTGGCAGGATATTCGTGAGCAATTTCCCCTACGGCACATATAATAATGAGTAAAGGAGGAAGGTATGAAGTACGTGTCACTGCTTTTGCTTACGCTTATGGTTATGTGGTGTGGGGACGCTCAGGCGCGAGATATGAAGGAAATGGCTCATATGATCAAACAGCCAATGGAAATTAAGGGTGGCACTTCCGAACGGATGAACGTCATGTTTCCTCATGGCGCACACAGGGCAACCAACTGCATGCAGTGTCACCATGAGGTGGGACCAGAAGGGCGCTATGTGGCATGTACGCAATGCCACAGCAAGCCTGGTCCTCGGGAACGTGATCCTATGAGCATGTTTATGGCGTTTCACGCCAAAGAGGATACACGCTCATGTGTTGGATGTCATAAGAAGACGATGGAAAAGAATCAAGACAACTACGGTGCTAGGTTCAAGGGATGTCGTCCATGTCATATGACATCAGGTGCAAGGCAGGCACTGAATGCCGTTGTGCCGGGCAAGTAAACTGTTTTTTGAAGAGAGAAAAGAACACGGGGTGCTTTTGCTGTCGCCCCGTGTTCTTTTGAGTTTTTTATAGGGGGCATAAACATAGCGCAGTTTAAGGTCTACGTGTTTCCATACCATGGAACAGACGTGCATTGACTGAGAAAGTAGCTTGGTATTGTGTATCTCAAACAACGGAGGTACATCCTTTTTAATTGTATCGGATAGGAGAATAGCATGGCCAATTATGATCCTGTAGTTGATATACCACACGTAGAGATTGTGAATCTCGTTGACGGCAAAAAGGCCTTGAAGCATCTGGAACGTATAGCTCGCACATGCTACAAGTCCGAAGACAGAATTACCGAAAACAGTTATGCCAGATTCTTGCGAGGTATTATCGACCGTGGTCATGAGGCCATGATTGAACACATTGCTGTGACTGCTTATTTTTATACGGACCGCGGGGTGACTCACGAGCTTGTACGACATCGTTTGGCTGCGTTTGCCCAGAGCAGTACGCGCTATTGCAATTATGCAAATGAAAAATTTGGCAACAGAATACACGTTATCGAGCCTTTTTATTTTGATCCCGAAGAAAAACCAAAGCGTGTGCTTGTTCCAATGTATGTTCAAAAACAGCAGTGCAAAGATACCTATTTAATGCTCAATGCCTTTGACGTTTGGTTTTTATCTGCGGTTTTCGCCAACTGGGCTTATATCACGTTGACACAAATTTTTGACAAAAAACCGCAGGAGGCTCGTTCCGTGCTTCCTCAGAGTACGGCGGCAGAAATCTATGTGACAGCAAATCTCAGAGAATGGAGGCATATTTTTAAACTTCGAGCCTTGGGTACGACGGGTACACCGCATCCTGACATGCGCAGGGTGATGCTCCCGGCCCTTGATGCCATGCACAAGGAATTCCCTTTGATCTTTGATGATATTTACGACAAATGTGTAACCAAGGGGTTACTTGCGGTATGATCATGTCTTTTTTTGAGTGCTGATGAGTATGCCTGTGATCACAAGACAGCATCCCAGAATGGCCGTCACTGGCAGACGCTCTCCGGCCAGATAGCCAAAAAGACCGGCCCATATGGGTTCTCCAGTATAGATGATGGTCGCTCGTGTGGGAGAGACAGTTTTTTGTGCCCAGGCGATGACGCTTTGAATAAAGGCTGTGAGCATACCCATGCCGCACGCCCCTGCAAACACCAGCCAAGAAAAGGGTGATGGTTTTTCTCCCACAAGAGGCATGCAGAAAAAACCTAGCAAGGCTGTGACAGCCAGTTCAATACAGACAATGCGTCGTGGATTAGTCCCGGGTACGATCATGCCGGTCAGCACGATTTCGAGGGCAAAGGCCACGGCGCAGAGTACTGTTAGTCCCGAACCTGAACCGAAGCCTCCAGAGAGATTTTCAATACCTGTCAGCAGAAGCACTCCGGGGAAAGCCAAAGCCATTCCTATCCATGCCGCCAGCCTTGGTATGTGCCGCACAAGGATAAGTTCAAAAATGGGGACAAGAGGGACATAGAAGGCGGTAATGAAGGCGGACTTTGCGGCCGAAATTTCGACTAACCCCATTGTCTGCAAGGAAAATCCGCAAAAAATGACAATCCCCAGAATTGTTCCACCGAGCAATTCTTTACGCGTGATGCCCCGCAAAATGGGCAGTGCGCAAAGAAGCATTGACACGGTAGCTGCGCTGAATCGCAAACCTACAAACCAAAAGGGGCCACTTTCCTGCATACAGAGTCGTACAACAAGAAATGTTGCCCCCCATAGCATGGTGACGCCACACAAAGCCCATTCTTGAGGTGAAAGAAAGGTTTTTGCCGTACGATGTGGCCCGTTTCCCATTATATTCCTGCTGGCATGTGTGCTGTTACGACTGCCGCACGCTCATTCGGTTTCACCAAGATATTCCAGTACATTGTAATGTACATGATCCAGAATATGGGTCAGCAGGGTGATACAGTCATCTCCTACAGCCTGACCCAGCAGTTCTGCAATAAAGGAGGCACGTTTTGCGTTGATAAGAGCGTCATATCCCGGATCCGTGCTGTAAGGGATGGCTTGGATAGCATCGCTAAATTCCTGTAGCTGAGATTCCTCGAGATATTTGATTGGCTGTGGGTCTCCGTTGATATAGGTGATGCCATCGCGTAATTCAAGCATAACAGGTTTGCCGTGTATGTAGGCTATGCA
>JAGAEE010000069.1 GCA_017613295.1 Desulfovibrio sp.
CGTGAAAAGGTGGCGTGAGCCGTCAAGGTGCGAGCGAAACTCCACGCCCTCCTCGTGTATCTTGCGCAGGGAGCTGAGACTGAATACCTGAAAGCCGCCGCTGTCCGTGAGGATGGCTCCGGGCCACGAGGCAAAGGTGTGTAGGCCGCCGTGACGCGCCACTAGGTCATCGCCTGGCCTCAGATAGAGGTGATAGGTGTTGCCCAGAATGATACGGGCGCCGGTGGCAGAAAGATCGTCCGGGGCCAGGGCCTTGACACTGCCCACCGTGCCCACGGGCATGAAAACGGGCGTGGGGATGACGCCGTGGGCTGTTTGCAAAAGGCCGATCCTGGCCGCCCCGTCCCGGTGTTCAATGGTGAATGCGGACATGTTCGTTTCCTGTTCTGACGGGCACAGGGTTGGCCCGGAATTTTCGCCGAAGCGGTGCGTTTCAGAGGGGCGGGTGCAAAGCGCATCCCTGCCATCTGATAAAAGCCGCCATTGACAAAGGCTGAACCTCTTTGCGGCCATTTCTAATGGCCGGAATACTCCAGCACCTGGTTCAGAGATCCGCTTCGGCATTGCGTATGGCCGTCGGCGAAGGTATGCCGCACAAGACGCCACGCTTCCATGTCGAGCACGTCGATTTTGCCACAGTGTTCCGGTTTCAGGTGTGCCTTCACGACGGCCAGCACCTCTTCCAGGGGGAAATAGCTGCCCTCGAAGGAAAGGCGGACAAGGTCCCCGTCGCGTTCCAGCAGGGGCACGTCGTCCCCGTCAGGCAGGGCCGTGGCGCAGGCTTCTTCCAGGGCGGCGAACAGGGCGGCATCCGCCGGATAAAGGTGTCCGTAAATTTTGAGCAGGGGTTGGCGGTTCATCGTGTCTTGCCTTTGAGCCCGTTCTGGGTCTGGTCATGGTCCAGGCATTGCTGCCGACGCCTAGCCAGCGTCAACCCCTCGCAGTCCCCCAGGGCGCAGGCGGCAAAAAAATCTTCGCACATGCCTGTCTCATTGCGCCGCAGCAGGCGTACGGCGCCACGCGCCCGCAGACGGGCCGCGAGGGCCTCGCCTTCCGGCCTGTCGCCGTGCCGTCCGTCCAGCGAGGCGGTGAGGTCGGACTCGGCCAAGGCCAGCTGTTGCAGCCGCCAGTGGGCCAGTGCCCGAATATAGCGAGCGCGGCTCAGCGAGGGAGAAAGCCGCAGCGCTCTGGAACTCGAATCCACACAGCGCTGCGGCAGTGAAGAGCGCAATTGCGCTTCCGCCAGCATCGCCCAGACGACGGCGTTCTGCGGCAGGTGGGGGGCGGCGCGTTCCAGCGTCGGCAGAGCCTCGGCACGTACCACCCAGTCCTCCGTAGCGGCCTGGAGCACTTCCTGTACGTCGAGAGCCGCTTCCAGCTTGTCGGCCTCCAGTTCCGCCGTGGCTTGCGGGTCGCCAGATGAACCGTTCGGGGACCAATCCTGAGCCAGCATGACGTCGGGTGTCGCGGCGGCCCTGTACCAGATGCCCCCCTTCCCCGCCGTCACGTCCGCAGTGGCTTCACGACGCGAGGCCTCCACAAATTTTCCCCACACCGTCTCCAGTTCCTGCAGAAGGTTCTGTTGCAAGAATGGCAACTCGGCATTGCGCCTCAGTCGCGTCCAGATTTCCGCCGCGTCCGCACGGGCGCGCAGGGTTACGGTGACGGCGCCGTCCCCACCGGACTCCGTTCTATGGCGCGGGCCTCCAGAGTAGAGCAGGGCAACGCAGGCGCGGGGGTCGGCACTGTCCGGCAGGCCCAGGCGCCAGTCACGCTGATGGGGTAGGGCCGTCAGCACTTGATCAAGCGCTTTCAGACGGGCCGCCACCTCGGCACAGGCGCGGGCCGTCCGCGCTGGAAGGGAAGGCACGGGGCAGGTCGCACTGGCAGTGACCTCCAGGGGCAGGTCCGTGCCCGGAACGTTGCGGTCCTGCGGAGTTGTGGACGCACTGACCACAACTCCGCCAATCAGCAGGATCAGCGCCCCTAGGGCTGTCCCGAGAAAGAGGGGCAGGCGGGAGCGCCGCGGCATGTCAGTTCCGCTTCCCGGGCACAACGGTCTGAACGATTTTTTGGGTCATGGGCTTGACCAGTCCAAGCAGGGTTTCCTGCATGAGATTGTCGGCCGCAGAAGAGGAGAACAGGCCCGTTCGTGATTGTGCGGCGCTGGGCGACTCGCGCAGCAGGCGTTTTTGACGGTTGGCCAAAGCGTAACTCACGCGCAGAGAGGCAGACATCTCGGTCGCGGAGGTCTCGGTGAGGGTGGCTTCCTCGATCTTTCCGGTAATGAGAAAGTCCGGATTGCCCTTGCGGGCCTCATCCACGCCGAGAGCATAGGAAATCTGAAGGCCCTGGCGCGACAGTTCGTCGGCCAGACCCTTGCTGATCCACTGGGACACGTTGTCCGACGTGACAAAGGCGCTTCTGTCGCGGCGAACGCCGATGACGGACTGGTCCTGACGGTTGTCCTCAAAGGTGACCACGGTGACGCGGGGAGCGTTGGGCGTGGGAATGACGGCCGTGTCCGGCGGAGGCGGGGGAAGTAATGTGACGTTGTTGCTCGGACCGCAGGCCGAAAGCAGAAGCAGCAGGACACAGGTGAAAAAAGGGAGGAGATGTTTCATGACGACCTCACAAAACGGGTTGCCAACCACAAGGGAATGCCTGTCGAATGCCGTTGATGTATCCTTGACGGGGGCGTTTGGCAAGAAGCGGTGTTGGAGTGGCGTGAGGACCGAGGCCGAGTGTGGGCACAATGGAGAGCGTCCACGCCCCGGTAGGGCGCTGTAAGCCTGCATAGACGTTGAGCAAGAATCAGTTTTGAGCAGCACAGTGAAAGTGTGTGCGTCTTTACGGTAGATGGTGTATGCCAAACGTAGCACTATCATTAGTTTGACTGTATGGCACCCAATGAGGTGCCTTTTTTGTTAGCATTTCCATAAAAAATTGGTTCAAGCTTTCACGTTTGTCCAAAATTTTTGGGAGCACCTTATAAATGAGCTTAGGCATTTCAAGATAATTTTTTATATACATGTTCTATAACAAAATCAGTGGGTTATATTTTAATATCTAGACGTAGCCGTTTCATAATTGACTCAACTATGTATATTTTGTACCTATTTAATGGTTCAAAAACGATTTCAAGCCGCTTTGTGGAGGTTTTCCATGCCTGTTTCACGAGCAATGCGTGTTCTCGCAAGCGAGTGGGAGCAAAACAGATTTTGGCCAAAGCGTCTTAATTGGATAGAGATATGCGGCCTTCGCGGGTGGGACGGGCATAGGATAGATTTCAGCTTTCCCATTACAGCAATAGTTGGAGAGAACGGGTCTGGGAAAAGCACTATTTTGCAAGCTGCGGCTGCCTGTTATAAGAATACGTTGCCAGGCAAGCAGCTTTTTGCTTCTGACTTCTTCCCCGACACACCATGGGATTCAGTAACAAATGCCTATATTAAAGTTGGGTTGAAAGAAGGCGAGCGATTCTTCGAAACATCTGTGACAAAGCCTTCAGAGCGGTGGCGAGGTAATCAGCAGCGTCGTGAACGTCCTGTGTATTACATTGACTTACGAAGAATACAACCGTTGTTGGCTCGCTCTGGATATCAGAAATTAACAAACAGGCATCTTCATGAAAGCGCGTCAAGAGAGTTTTCTTCAGACATGCTTTCACGATTGTCACTTATTCTTGGGAAAAGCTATACCGGTGCCAGAATGGCTACAGCTGGGGAGAGTATTTATCAGGAAGTTCCAGTGGCTCAGCGTGGTGAGCATGCCTATTCCGGTTTTCATCAGGGCGCAGGAGAAGTCACTGCCACGGAAATGCTGGCATATGATTTTGAAAATTATTCTCTTATCATTATTGACGAGATTGAATCATCCTTGCATCCAAGGGCGCAACGCCGTCTTATAAGAGACCTGGCAACTATAGCTCGTAAAAAAGAAATACAGTTCATCATTTCAACACATTCTCCATATGTGTTGGACGAAATTGTCCCAGAAGGGCGATTGCTCATTCTGGACACAAGCAGGGGAAAGACAACGGTTTCAGGCGTGAGTTCAGAATTTGCCATGACCAGCATAGACGATGAACCGCATCCTGAATGTGATGTTTATGTGGAGGATTGCGTTGCGAAAATTCTCGTTTTGGAAGCCGTTATTCACGTAGATAAAAGTTTTGCCAAACGCATTTTGATAACGCCTTTTGGCAAGGCATCAGTAGGAAGCAGCCTTGGCATGATGCTTTCAGAAGACAGATTTTACAGACCAACAGTGGTGTTTTTGGATGGTGATCAGAGAGCTACACCTGGAGTACATGTTTTGCCAGGAGAAGACGCCCCGGAGCAAGTCATTTTTCGCGCACTTAAAGAGTGTAATTGGCCTGATATTTCCATTCGTCTAGGAAGAAGTTTTGCTGAAACGGCTGACATCCTGGAATCTGCCATGCTTCTTCAGGATCATCATATGTGGTTGGTAAACGCCAGTGACCAGCTTTTTACCAGTAGCAAGGCGCTTTGGCATGCGATGTGTACGTCCTGGTTGAAAAATTGCGCCACAGAAAGCGAAATTGCCGCCATAGTAGAGCCGATTCAGTCAGCTTTGAGCAGGCGCAGCAGGTAAAACTATGGGGCAAATGTATCGGCAGAAGTTGTGTGTCTGCGAAGTGAGACAGTCCTAATGCCTAAAGCTTACCCTCTGAACGAGGAGTTTGTACAAGATGAGAGAGCTGCCGATAGGAGTCCAGGTTTGGCCTGCGCGTCCGAGAATCCAGCACCGGTGAACTGTTCAAGATAGTTAAGCGAGTCAAAGGAAGGCTGTGCGCACACGGCGAAACTCCTTTCTTATCTTTGCTATAGCAAGTTCCTGCTATCCCGTCAAAGCGCGGTGTGGCACAGGGTTGGCGGTTTTGTCGACTTTTATAAAATTCTATTTTAGTATTGTCGAAAGGAGTACAGGTGTATATACCAAGGCTATCAACCCATGATGAACAAGGAAGACAACACGTCTGGTCAAAAGGTTGTGC
>JAGAEE010000070.1 GCA_017613295.1 Desulfovibrio sp.
GGTTTTTGAAAATCCCAAATCGCCACGATATCGGGATCAATTTGGCTAAAACACTGGGTTTGCACCACCCGTATGCAAGGAACGATTTATTTTTTTCAAGCAGGTGTATCTATACAATTTGCATTCTCATGAGCGTTTTTTTCGAAATATGACAAGCAACCATTGACTTTTTCAGAAATTGATGTTTTTGTGCAGAAAAAGGTTTTACCATGAGCGACACTTCCTCCTTCACATATGTCTTTTTTGCCAGCTTTATGGGCTGGTGGTGGCGCTTGTACAAGCGTGGGGGAATCGTGCGTCCATAAATCTGATTGTAGGATGTCGTTGTCATGTACGCCGTTCCCTTGAGGGTTACGGCGTTTTTTTTATCCCTGAAACAAGATGAGGAAGAAAAATGAGCACACACGGTGAAGCACTGCTGACACTGCGGCAGTATGCCCGTTGGCTGCCGGCAGACATGGACACACCTATCAGCCTCTATGTGGGAATGGTGGGGGAGAAGCATGGCATATTGCTGGAGAGTGCCGAAGTTGATGGACGTTGGGGCCGGTACAGCGTGCTGGCGTGTGATCCGGTGCTGTATATCGCATGTCGTCAAGGTCGTCTGGCACTTGACGTGCCAGACGTACGCCTTGCTGGTTTACGCGTTCATGAAGGTCGCCCTTTTGTCGAGGGACTCCGAAGCTTGATGTCCAGCTTGAAGATTGCCCCACCTGAGAACATTCCAAATCTGCCGCCTATAACACGCGCCCTGTATGGCTATCTGGGGTTTGGCATGGCTGGATTGTTCAATGTCAGTCTTGCCGCCGTTATGCCTCCGCAAGAAGCGGATTGCTGTCTCATGCTTCCCGGAACATTGCTTGTTTTTGACCATGTTTACAACCGGTTATGCCAGATAAGCCTGGGAGACCATCGCCCTGTGGATAATCGTGAAATGACGCCATATTGCAGGAATAGTGCGGAAGTCGTAAGAATACAACCAGATAGCATCGTGGCGGAACCGGACGAGCATGGTTACAAGGAGTATGTGCAGCGTGTGAAGTCCATGCTGCGTCAGGGAGAAGCCATTCAGGTGGTTCCTTCGGTACGTTTTTCCACAGCATTCGAAGGGAACACTTTCGATCTGTATCGTCGTCTGAGACATTATAATGTATCTCCCTATATGTTTTACATGTGTTTCCCAGACA
The DNA here is from genome assembly GCA_017613295.1 of Desulfovibrio sp. GTDB lineage: Bacteria > Desulfobacterota > Desulfovibrionia > Desulfovibrionales > Desulfovibrionaceae > Desulfovibrio. Next base: position 1,188 of record JAGAEE010000070.1, read on the forward strand.
TAGCCCTTTTCGGATCCTCTCCGGAAGTCATGGTTCGCTGCACCTGTGGTAAGCTTCAGCTTTCGCCTATCGCTGGCACACGCCGACGAGGAGTGGATGAGCAAGAAGACACGACTTTGGCTGCGGAGCTCCGCAACGATCCAAAGGAACGTGCAGAACATGTCATGTTGGTAGATTTGGGGCGCAACGATCTGGGGCGTGTGGCCAAGCCAGGTACGGTCAATCTTGAACGCTTCATGGAAGTGGAAAGGTATTCCCACGTTATGCATCTCACCAGCAGAATTGGCGCTCGTCTCTCGGAGAATTATGATGCTTTGGATGTGCTGGCTGCCACTTTCCCAGCGGGTACCGTTTCCGGAGCTCCAAAATTGCGAGCTATGCAAATCATTCGAGAAATGGAAAATCGTCCACGTGGACCTTATGCGGGCTGCATCGGCTGGATGGGGCTTGACAAGGACAGTGTGAATCTGGACATGGGAATCACCATTCGCAGCATGTGGATTCGTGAGGGAAAACTTTTCTGGCAAGCGGGTGGCGGCATTGTGCATGATTCCGATCCCGATTTGGAATGGAAGGAAGTGTGCAACAAATCAGCAATTATGCGGCTGGCCCTTCATGCGGAGGATGAGGAACATGTTTTTGCTCATAGATAATTACGATTCCTTTACCTACAATCTGGTACAGGCATTTTACGGTTTAGGTCATAAACCCGTTGTCATGTACAACGATGACCCTGCTTTGCCGGACATGGCGACGAATCCTGACCTTTCCATGGTTTGCATTTCCCCAGGACCGGGACGTCCGGAAAATGCGGGCCAGTGTTTGGAATTCCTCAAACGATTGAACCCACGTGTGCCAGTGTTGGGTGTGTGTCTTGGGCATCAGGTGCTTGGCCTTTTTGCCGGAGCGCGTGTGGAAGTGGGGCCCTGCATCATGCACGGCAAGCAGTCCGAAATCGTGCATGACGGAACGGGTCTGTTTGTCGGTTTGCCCAATCCTATGCAAGTGGGGCGCTATCATTCGTTGGTGGTCCATGCTGATGAGGATGCCGAAAATCCCCGTTTCACCGTCACAGCAAGAGCGCCTGAGGGAGAGGTCATGGCTCTGCGGTACAATGACCGTCCCTGGGTGGGAGTCCAGTTCCATCCAGAATCTGTACTGACTCCCGATGGGATGCGTCTATTAGGCAATTTCCCACAGGCAGTTGTGGGTACTGGTGCTGATGAGACGGATTTTTCCGCTATTCTTGACCGTTTGGGGAACAAGGAAGATCTGACAGCAGAAATGGCTTCTGCCGCATTTAGCGCCCTTATGGATGGCAAAATGACTCCAGCGCAGGCAGGCGCTTTTCTCATGGGGCTGCGTGCCAAGGGCGAAAGCTCTCTTGAATTGGCCCATGCCGTGCGTGCGGCTCTTGCACGGGCGGTTCGCGTAGACGGCATATCCGAAGTGGCCATTGATGTGGTTGGGACTGGCGGTGACGGACGCCATTCTTTCAACTGCTCTACGGCAACTTGCCTGACACTGGCTGGTATGGGGTATAAGGTGGCCAAGCATGGCAATCGTGCCGTTTCATCAAAATGTGGTGCTGCCGACGCTCTTGAGGGGCTTGGCATTTCCTTGGAAAAGGATCCGGCTTCTGTGGCAGCCATGATAGAAAAACGCAATTTTGCTTTCATGTTTGCACCCTACTTTCATCCCTCTTTTGCCAATATCGGTCCAATTCGCAAACAGATGGGCATTCGCACGCTTTTTAATCTGCTCGGCCCCATGATCAATCCGGCGCGGCCCAGCCACTTGCTCATGGGGGTGGCGCGCCCAGAACTGGTGGGACTTGTGGCCGATACCTTGGCCCAGTCTTCTCTTCAGCGTGCTGCGGTGGTTTGTGGATCGGGAAATTATGACGAGGCAACTCCCATTGGTCCTGCCAAGATGGCCATGCTTTCTCATGGCGAGGTGACAAGTCTCGTTCTTGACCCACAGGACTATGGTATCCCTTCCTGTGCTGTTGACGAACTGGCGGTTCGCGACAAGGAACATGCTGTGGCCGTCTTGAAGGATATTATCAGCGGGCATGGACCACGTCCCATGATGGACATGGTCGTACTCAACGTTGGTTTGGCCATCTTTCTCCTGGAAGATGGCCTTGATATGACCCTTTGTATGGCACGTGCCAGAGAGGCCGTGCATACGGGTGTGGGCAGGAGGGTACTTGATGCTGCTTGAACGATTTCGTTCGGCCAAACGGGATGAAATTGCCTCGTTGCGCAGGGCGGCCGACAGCGGTTTGCTGCCAGCCGCCTATACCGGCCGTCGACCTGACTTTATCTCTGCCTTGCGTTCACAACTTCAGGTGTCTTGTCCATCGGTCGTGGCAGAATACAAGAGGGCATCGCCTTCACTAGGGATAATTTGCGAGACCATAGAAGTGGAAGATGTGGTACGTCAGTATGCCGAATCTGGTGCCGCCGCCATCTCCATCCTGACAGAGGAAAAGTATTTTCAGGGCAGTCTGCAATATCTTGAACGGGCTGCCAGAGCAAGATCAGTTTCAAATTTGTCATTGCCATTACTGCGCAAGGATTTTCTTTTTGATCCATTACAGGTTCAGATGACCGCATCCACACCGGCTTCAGCCCTCCTGCTCATCGTACGGCTTACGCCAGACGTGGCCTTGCTGCGCCAATTGCGGGAAAAGGCAGAATCGTACGGCATTCAGGCCGTGGTGGAGGTTTTTGATGCGAATGACCTGCGTCTGGCGAGGGAAAGCGGGGCACGTGTTATCCAGGTGAATGCCCGAAATTTGGAAAGTCTTGTTGTGGACAGGAATGCCTGTTTGGCTTTAGCCAAAAAGTTTCCGCCACAAACGGGTGAAACGTGGATTGCCGCCAGTGGTATTGCCCATCATCAGCATCTTCAAAAGGCCGCCGATGCGGGATTTCATGCGGTGTTGGTCGGAAGCTTTCTTATGAAAGGCGGAAAGCCCGCCAAGGCTCTTACTGACTTGATGAAATGTGATTCGATCTTCGTTGGGGAGTAAATATGACAATGCTTGTGAAATTTTGTGGATTGACCAGACAGAAGGACGTGGATACCGCTCAACGTGTGGGAGCGGACATGTGCGGCTTCATCTTTCACGAGCAAAGCCCACGCTATATTTCGCCAAAGGATGCCGCAGAACTGCAAAGCGGTACCATGAAACGCGTGGGAGTTTTTGTTCAGCAGGGTTTGGAAGAGATTCGTCATATTATGGAGGAGGCACGTCTGGATTATGCTCAGCTCCACGGTGGGCAGGATGTGGAGTGTGCCGAAGCTTTGGGGGCTCAACGTGTCATTCGAGTCCTATGGCCATATCGCTATGCCCATCGTGCGCTATTGCATAACGATTTGCTGCGCTATTCGAAATCCTGTGCCTACTATCTGCTCGACGCAGGACTGAAAGGAGGTGGAAGTGGCAAAAAGCTGGATTGGGAAGATTTGTCAACGTTGCGTCCACCATTACCCTGGTTGCTGGCAGGGGGACTTGGTGCAGGTAATGTTACCAAGGCCATAAGCATGTGTCATCCTGGAGGCGTGGATTTTAATTCCGGGGTGGAAGATGTGCCTGGCATAAAAAACGCTCACGCCATGAAAGCTGCCGTCGCAGCTGTGAAAAACTACGAAGGATTGGTACTGAATCATGAAAAATAGCTATTTTGGCGAGTTCGGCGGATGTTTTGTACCCGAACTGCTTATGCCGCCACTGCTTGAAGTGGAAGCGGCCATGCATGATATACTGCCCACGGAGCAATTTCAGCTCGAACTTCAGAATCTTTTGCACGATTATGCGGGACGAGAGACACCACTGACGCACTGCCCAACGCTTTCGCGTGAACTGGGTTTTGATTTGTGGCTCAAGCGTGAGGATTTGTTGCACACTGGGGCGCACAAGATCAACAATACCCTGGGGCAGGCCCTGTTGGCAAAATGCATGGGAAAAACCTCTCTTGTGGCTGAGACAGGGGCTGGGCAGCACGGTGTGGCCACGGCTGCCGCTGCGGCGCGCCTTGACATGGACTGCACCATTTATATGGGGGCTGAAGATGTGAAAAGACAGGCGCCCAACGTCAGTCGCATGCAGTTGCTGGGTGCGCGCGTTCAGTCAGTGGAGAGCGGCACACGCACGCTCAAGGATGCCATCAACGAGGCTCTACGGGCCTGGATCACCAGTCAGCAGACAACACACTATTGCTTTGGCACGGCCGCAGGGCCACATCCCTTCCCCACGCTCGTACGCATTTTCCAAAGTGTTATCGGCAAGGAAACGCGTGCCCAGATGCTGGATAAAACAGGACGTCTCCCCAATGCCGTTGTGGCCTGTGTCGGTGGCGGGTCCAATGCTATCGGCATGTTTGATACCTTTCTTGAAGATACTGACGTACGTCTTATCGGTGTCGAGGCTGCGGGGACAGGCGAGCCCGGATGTTTCAATTCCGCTCCGTTGAATCTGGGGACACCTGGCGTGCTTCACGGCTCATACAGCATGCTTTTGCAAACGAATGAAGGACAGGTGGAACCCTCACATTCCATATCCGCAGGCTTGGATTATCCTAGCGTTGGGCCACAACACGCTTGGCTGCAAAAAACGGGTCGGGTTCGCTATGGCCTTGTCAAAGATGCAAACGCGCTTTCGGCATTTCAACGCTTGTGTCGTGCAGAAGGAATTTTGCCGGCATTGGAATCCTCTCACGCGCTGGCATGGGTGCTGGATCATCCACATGAGTTCGCGTCGGGCGACCAGGTTGTGGTGAATCTATCTGGAAGGGGTGACAAGGATATGGGCATTGTCAACCAAGTGTTGGGACAGAAATCACAGGGCGTGGAGGCGTAGTCATGAACGAACTTGAACAAAGGATTCGTGAGGCCGGAGCAAATCATCGTCCGGCACTGATCCCTTTTTTGACGGCGGGCTTTCCAGACACGTCTTCTTTTTGGCCTACACTTATGGAACTTGATGAAAACGGAGCGGATATCATTGAAATAGGTATCCCCTTTTCGGATCCTGTCGCCGATGGTCCTGTGGTGGAGAAGGCCAGTCGTCAGGCGCTAAGCGATGGAGTGAATCTGCGTGATACCCTTGTCGGGTTACAGGAACGCAAGGGACTTTTTAATGCCGGTATTGTTCTTATGGGCTATCTCAATCCTTTTTTACAATATGGTTTTGACAATCTGGCTCATGATGCGGCTGAAGGTGGCGTGCACGGGCTCATTGTGCCAGATCTTCCTTTTGAAGAATCAGCTCCTTTGAGAGAGGCGTTGAAAAGAAAAAATATCGCCTTGATTCCTCTCGTCGGTCCCAACACCGATGTTGAACGTATGAAGCTGTATGCGAATAGCGAGGGTTACGTCTATGTAGTGTCAGTTATGGGGGTGACGGGCGCTCGAGAAACACTACCTCCAGAGGTAGTGGAAACCGTTAAACGTGCCAGATCCGTGTTTCACTTGCCTCTTGCACTGGGCTTTGGATTGCGTGAACCATCACAACTGGACGCCTTCCCAGCGGCGGTGCGACCTGATGCCGTGGTTTTTGGAAGTGCTTTGCTAAAACATCTGGAGGAAGGTGGAACGGCGGCACAGTTCATGGCTCGCTGGCACTAGAATCAACCCCGTCCTGTTCGTTGCATGAAAGGGCAGGGCGGGAAATAGTATAGAAGATGTGCGGATTACGAGGAAGAAATCGTCAGGTACAAATCGCCTTGCCAGGGGCCCACACGTTTTCCCAATCCTCGCAGACGGATAGGCTTTCCAGGAACGAAATCTGCCGGTAGGGTAATTTCTATGGTGTGCAGCTCACCGGAAAAGGCCTGACGTATCTGTAGCCGTACGCGCTTTCCTGGTGCAAGGTTGACAGAAGGAAGGGTGAGGCGTTGTTCTTCGTCAATCTGATGTCGCAGCCACCCCTTGACCATGCCAGTCACGCCACGACTCATGTCTTTGTTCCATTTGGGCGTGCCCCATGCGATGTTTTCCTTGTGCAGGTTGGTAATGCGCCTTTCGACTTTGGATTTTTGCGGTTGCTCTTGATGAGGTTGAGCCTTTGGGGGTGGTTCTTGCTGGGGTTTGTTTTCTTCCTTTTGTTTCCGGTTCAGTTCGCTGTAGATGTCCTCGAATACACGGCGGGCAAATGGATCATTCAACAGGTCTCGAAGGACATCATGTTCGGTGTAGGCATTCTGTTGTCGGCTGCTGCTGGCATTTCTTTGTGTGGTTGCTTCCTTTTCCGCAGAGGTGGATTGTTGCTTCGAGGCATCGGCGTCAACAGTGCCTTGCGAAGAAGTTTCTGACGTGTCGGACGTTGCTTTTGCCTCTGAGGCATTGTGCGAGCTTTTTTTTCTGGTATCGCTGCTGGTTCGCCGGGCCTTGACGCTGGCGCGGACCTGTTCCTCATGTTCCAGCATGGCTGAAAGAGCCACATAGGCCTCGTTCAGTAATTGAAAATCGTGGCTAGCTTCCGGATTGTCTGGATTCAGGTCCGGGTGCAGCTCGAAAGCGCGACGGCGGTATGCGCGCTTGAGCATGGCCATGTCAGCGTCTTTTTCCAGTTTGAGAATGTCGTAGCATTCTTGAAGCGATATCTGACGGGTTTTGCGTGCCATGGGTTATTCAACTATCAACGCGTTGGCTTCCCGGGATGCGTCATGGGAAACAAGATTATGCTCACGCAGATATTCCCGGCCGAAGCTGGCAAAATTCTCATGTGTCACATCAGGATTGATGCCGGGACAAAAATCTTTTGCCATTGACAGACTGGAAGGATCTTCGAGATTACCTCGAAAAAAAGGCCATGCTTGACAGACTGCGGGTTTGCGTTCATGGACGCCACAGCCTTTTGTTTTGTGAAAAAAAATGCAAAAGCCGTCATCGCCGCAACGAATCTGAATTTTGCCACCGCATAGCTCACAGTATTGCGCCTTAACTTTTTCTACGGACATGGAAAGATGGGAAGCCAACCTCTCCAGATCTGCAGGACTCACAATAATGCCACCGCGACCTTCACAGCACTGACCGCACTTGTGGCATTGGAAGATGGCATCAACGGGCATGGTGGGCAAGGAATTTTCTCCATGATAGCGTTGACATGGGTAAAAATATTGATTCGCCTTATGCGTTTTATATAAACGCCCATGATAAAATGCGCAAGTCCAGACAGAAGTTGGGATAACTTTGCAAAATTGTTAAAGAATTCATACAGTTTTTTTTGTGTCAGCATTAGGCACCGACAGCCTAGCTTCTTTGGCGCTTGTGCTGGGTGGGCCTGAAAAAAGTGGCGCAATGGCAAGAAGTTTGTCCGTACTTCCAAAGAGATAGGCAATGTCGCCTTCCTGAAAAATGAAGGTGGCGTCTGGAGATGCTTGAGTGACTTCATCACGCGATATGGCAATCAGAGTAACACCGTATTTATGTCGCAATTCACTTTTGGCCAAACTGATACCACAAAGAGGAGACGCTGGCGTGACGCGCATGGCCTGTACGCCCATGTCAGGCAAACGGCTGACGGTGGCATCCAGTGAGGCAACTGAAGCGCTCATGCGGCGTATCATGCGGTAGTTTTCCTGACGTATTCGTGCGGCAAAGGCGTCTATATCCTGACGTGGAACAAGGTATCTGGAAAGAACTCTGGTGAATACTTCAATGGAGGTTTCAAACTCTTCGGCGATGACTTCGTCTGCTCCAAGACGACGGAGGGTGGCCACTTCTGTGACAAAGCGTGTGCGGGCGATGATGTGCAGGTTGGGATTCATTCGGCGTGCTTCAATGACAATGGATCGTACTGCCGTAGGATCAGAAATGATGATGGCGAGAACGCGAGCCTTGTCCGCACTGAGGTGTTCCAATATTACCGGCTGTGAAGCATCACCATGCATGATGGGTTCTTTACCACGGTACCGGTTCACGGTTTCGGGATTCATTTCTAAAATGGTGTATGTGATGCCGGATTCCCGTGCCACGCGGGCCAAATGTTTGCCGCTGATGCCGAATCCCACGATAATAAGGTGATCAGAAAGGGGTGTTTCCGCTTCCGTTGTTTCCTGGAGTCTTTCTTGCTGTTTGCCGCCAAAACGGGCCGCGATTTGTGGCGCGAGAGCCATGAGAGCCGGGGTCAACATCATGGTCAAAACGCTTACAGCAAGAAAGTTCTGGTAGGCAAGCATGTCGAAAAGCCCTGCAGCAAGTCCCGAAGCGGCTAGGACAAAGGCAAATTCTCCCACCTGTGCCAGGGAAAGGGAGGTCATTATGGCCGTACGCAGTGGATACCCCTGTACCAGGACGGCTGGGAGACTCAACAGTGCTTTAATGAGGATAAACAGGAATGTGCCTGCAAGGATGACACCGAAATTTTGGAAAAGGTGCTGCACATTGAGTAACATGCCTACGGAAATAAAAAAGATGCTCATGAGAACATCACGGTAGGGTAGAATGCCCGAAATGACGCTCATGCTGTATTGCGAACGCGCCAACATGAGCCCTGCAAGGAAAGCGCCCAAAGAGAGGGAAAGTCCCAGCATTTTTGTCAGCAGCGCCATGCCCAGGCACATGCCCAGGGTGGAAAGCATGAGTATTTCTCTGGTGCGTGTTCGCATGATGGCGTTCATCAGCCTGTCCAGTCCAAAGCGTGCAAAAAGCAAAACACCACCAAGGACCAGAGCATCCCTCGCGATGAAGTAGGCGACATCATTTAGGGAAAGTGTGATCGTGCCTGAGAGCATGGGAACCACCAGAAGCATGGGGGCCACCATGATGTCCTGAAAGACAAGAATGGCCAGGGAAAGTCGGCCTGCTGGCGTACTGGTCAAACCTCGCTCCTGCATGATGCGCAACACAATAGCCGATGAGGAAAGAGCGGCAAGGCATCCGCATAAGATGCCCTGCTGCCATGATAATTGATAGCCCACCATGAAAAGGCCTGCAACGGCAAGGATGGTGAGACCTATCTGAAGACTCCCACCGAGAAACACTGGGCGTTTGAGTCTGTTTAAAGCCTCTCCGGAGAGCTCCATGCCTATGGTAAAAAGCAGCATGGCAACACCGACGTCGGCAATAGTGTCAAGCGTTTTGTGGTCATTGACAACGCCGAGCATGGAGGGACCGCAGAGTACGCCCGTCAGCAAGAAACCTACGGTGGCAGGCAGTTTCAATTTGTTGCAGACGATTGTGACAAAGATGGAGAGCAAAAAGATGATGACGATATCATTGAGCAAGCTTTCTTCCATGATCCCTCAACTCCACATCAACAGCCCGTGTCAAGAAATTTACGTAAAACATTCACCGGGTGCAGTGTGGTAAGACCGGTGCCGTGCCTGATTTGTACACGGCAAGTGCCGCATTCCGACACTGCCGCAGTGGCGCCGCTTTCACGCACACGCGCAAAAAGTCGCGATCCCACGGTTTGGGCGATATCGTATTTCTCCTTCTTGAAGCCATAGCTTCCAGAAATGCCACAGCATCCCGCGTCTGCATAGTCAACGTAGACTCCGGGAAGACGACGTAGCAGATCCAGTCCTGGCAGACCGTTTCCCTGGGCGCGTAAATGGCAGGGCGCGTGGTAAACAAGATGGCAAACATTGACTGGCTGATCGGTCGTGGATGCTGACAGGGTGTCCTCAAAGGCGTCAAGCAGAAATTCTTGAGCGTCGTTCAGAGGGGACATGCCGTATTTTTTTATTAAGTCTGGGAAATATTCCGGCAAATCCGAGCGGAACATGAGAGCACAGCTAGGGCATGCCGTGATACAGGGCAGACCGGCATTACGCCATCGGGCCAGCACCTGCAGATTGCGTTCTGCATTGGCATGGGCGTGATTCCAGAAACCGTTGGCTACCATGGGCAAGCCGCAGCAGACAAGTTCGTCGGGGACAATGACGTCATATCCGGCGCTATTCAATGCCCATACCATGTCCAGGCCTGTCTGAGGGTTATATACGTCGATATAGCAGCCGGGGAAAAAAAGAATTTTACGACTGTGGCCCGGCTGAGTCATGCGTCGCAGACTTTCTCGAAAGGTGTGGGGAGCAAAGGCGGGCAAGGGTGCCTGCCTGTGGATGCCCAAGGCGTCAAGGGCTGTACGTGTGAGGGGATTGAGCATGCCGAAATTCTTGAGCGGTGCCGGAATATGACGCAGCCATGTGGCCATGAGTTCGCCATGTGCCAGAATCCAATCGCGAAAAGAGTGCCCAAGGCGTGCGCACTGCTCGGCACGTGCCAGCATGTTGAGGCTGGAAACAGGCACGCCTTGAGGGCATGAAATATCGCAATTTTTGCAATTGGCACAGTATTGCAAGGATGAGTCTTCTGTCAGCCCCAAAAGGCGAAAGCGTTCGTACGCAGGGCCGATCATGCGAGGGCCCAGGAATTTGGTGGTAGCTTCCGCCACGGGACACTGAACAACGCAAGTAGTACAGGCGATGCATTTATCAGGGCTTAAATGTACCCTCATTGTCGGCCTCCGTTTCCAATGGCCGTTTGAGCGGCCATGCGACCAGCCTGCCATCCTGTGGCTGCCGCCACGCCAAGGCCGCTTTTTTCTGACGCATAATCATAACCTCCGAGGCTGCGGCCGGCGAAGAAGACATTCTGCCAATAAGGTTTTCCAGAGTTGTCTACTGGTTGCATATGACTGTTCACCTGTACGCCTAAATGCGAAACAAGGTGGTTCCCGAAAATTTTTTGTTCAGACCACTGTGAGACGTTATCCGGCACAGGGATGTCAATACCGAACACGCTCTCACGCACTACGCCGGGTTCAAGTGTCAGACCGCCACCCAATATGCCACCGGTGGCGAGAACGAACGATCGAGCTGCGTGTTCGCGTTCCTGACCGGACGAAAGACCCACCAGTGAAGAACACATTTCATTTTGCGTTGTGGCCCGTTGCACCGTGAAATTTTCCAGAACAGAGACATCGTACCTCTTCAGAGCTCGCATAAGGACGTCGCGCAAACGCAAACCACCCACTCCAGGAGGTATGGAGCACATTTCCACCACAGAACAACCCGCAGCGTCGTTCACGGCTTGCAGAAGATCTGCGTCAGCGCGGCTGCCACACAGCGGTGGCATAAGAAGCAGATCGCAGGTGCCTGCAAACTTCCTGAGGGAATTGAGCAACCAGTGGCGAGTTTCCCGTCTGTCAGCGAGACGTGCCAAGTCAAGTGCTGAAATGCTGCGGTGTGCCTCGTCAAAAGTAAAAGGGAGCAGCGCATGGGAATAACTTCTGTCAGCCCATTCCCTGTAGCGTTTGAGTTGGTCTATGACAAGAATGGGTCGGCAGTCGCGCAGCTTTTCCAC
>JAGAEE010000008.1 GCA_017613295.1 Desulfovibrio sp.
GCTCGACCTCTTGGGCAGCCGCGCCGAACTGAGCCGCGAGGTCGGCCGCATAAAGAGCCGCGAGCCGGGCATCATCTTCAAACCCCTGCGCGAGCGGGAAGTGCTGGACAAGCTTGTGGCCCGCAACAGCGGCCCCCTGCCGGAGGACCATGTTCGGACCATCTGGCGTGAAATCCTCTCTTCCTCCCGTGCCCTGCAGAGGCCGCAGAACGTGGCCTATCTCGGCCCAGAAGGCACCTTCTCCTACTTTGCGGGCATCGACTATCTTGGACACGCCGTGTGTTTTCGCCCTTGTAAGGACATCGCCCAAATTTTCGAGGAGGTGGCCAGCGGGCAGTGCGAGCTGGGAGTTGTTCCGCTGGAAAATTCCCTGCAGGGAACCGTTGGCGTAAGTTTTGACCTCTTTCTCAAACATGACGTTTACATTCAGGCGGAGCTTTTTTCACGCATTTCCCACTGTCTGCTGAGCAACGCCCCTTCACTGGCCCACGTGCACACGGTCTACTCCCACCCGCAACCCCTGGCCCAGTGTGGAGGCTGGTTGCGCACCCACCTGCCAGGCGCGGTATTCGTCCCTGTGGAATCCACAGCAGCGGCGGCCCATCGCGCCGCCGGACAAAAAGATGCCGCTGCCATAGGGCACAGCAAACTGGCCGACATGGCCGGCATCACCATACTGGCCCGTCGTATTGAGGACGAGTCCGGCAACTGGACGCGTTTTGTGGTCATCGGTCCGGGCGATGCCCGCAGCGCCAGAGCCGCCGGTCCCCAATCCACCCCCAAACCGGGTCATACCGGCGCGGACAAAACCTCCATGCTGTTCACCACGGCGGACAAGTCGGGCGCCCTCTCGCGCGTGCTCAACCTGCTGGCAGAGCACGGCATCAACATGCGAAAGCTGGAATCCCGCCCCATGCGCGGACAGCGATGGAAATACGTCTTCTTTGCCGATGTGGAAAGCGACCTGGAAGATCCCCGCTATGACCCCCTGATGGAGGAATTGCGCGAGGTCTGTACGAGTTTCCGCATTCTGGGCAGCTATCCGACAGGACCACAACTGGATCGCCTGGACCTCCAGGCTACGGAGAATACCGAACCATGACCTCCCACACCATTTCCCTTTCAGAACGCACGGCAGCCCGTGTCATGGCGCCAGCCTCAAAATCCGTCTCCCACCGTTATATTATGGGCGCGGCACTGGCCGAGGGGGTATCCATCGTCCGTCATACGCTGGAAAGCCTCGACCTGGAGCGTACGCGCGACGTCCTCCAGGCGGCCGGCGCCAGAATGGAACCCCTGCCGGAATCAACGGCGGAATCCGGCGCATGGCGCGTGACCGGCATGAGCGGTAACCCCCGTGGAGGCAGCGACGCCGCTCCCCTTTCCTGCGACGTGGGGGAATCGGGAACCACCTGCCGTCTGCTGACCGCCATACTGGCCGCCGGGAAAGGCGTCTTCCGCATCCACGGCGAGGGACGCATGCACGAACGCCCCATAGGAGAGCTGACGGACGTTCTGTGCCGGCTCGGCAGTTCCATCACCTTTGAGGGAAGACCCGCATGCCCGCCAATGCTGCTGCACGCCGACAAACTCGCCCCGGACCTCTGCGGCGGCGAAGTCTGCCTCAGCATGGACATTTCCAGCCAGTACTTCTCTGGGCTGCTGCTGGCCGCGCCCATGGCCAGCGCCCCACTCGCCGTCCAACTGAGCGGGAAAAAGGCCGTATCCTGGCCCTATGTCGGGCTCACGCTCCAGTGCCTGACAGACTTTGGTATCCGTTTTGATGTCTGCGTACGGCCAGACCCGGACTCACCCTGGGACATGCTGCCATCGGGGGAGTGGCGGAAGCTCGGCGAAGCCAGGCCTGACTGTTTGCGGATCCGGGTTTATCCTGGTGCCTACAAGGCCGGTAGTCATACCGTAGAGGGGGACTGGTCAGGAGCCTCCTATCTGCTGGCCGCAGGCGCCATTGGCCAACGCGCCGTCAGCGTGCTCGGTCTTCGGGCCGACTCCCTGCAGGGGGATCACGCCATTCTGGATATTCTGCAAAAAATGGGCGCTCGCGTGGACATTCAGGCCGAAGCCGTCACCGTGTATCCTTCGCCCCTGCACGGCGTGGAACTGGACATGGGGGCCTGCCCCGACCTCGTCCCCACCGTGGCCGTCCTGGCGGCCTTTGCCAGAGGCATCACGCGCATCGGCAACGTGGCACATCTGCGATACAAAGAATCGGACCGCATTTCCGCCCCAGCCGAGGAGCTAGCCAAAGCCGGCGTGATCGTGAAGCCTCTGGACGACGGTCTGCTGGTCGAGGGGCTGGCCGGACGCGGCCAGGGCAAACCCATACTCCCCCGCGACGTTCGGCTCTGTGCGCACAACGACCACCGCATCGCCATGTCCCTGGCGCTGCTCGACATGGCACAGTCAGAACCGCTCGTGCGGGAACGGCTGGACGATGCCAAGGTTGTGAACAAATCATTCCCGCATTTCTGGAAGGTTTGGGAGCAACTGGCATGACCCCGCAAACACCCACGGCAATAACATCGTCTTCCCTGCCTTCACCAGCAAGGCCCGCCAAAACAGTCATAGTGGGCTCACACGGGCGCATGGGCGCTATGCTTCTCGACCGTGCCCGAGCCGCAGGCCTTGCGGTGGTCGGGGTCGACAGGCCCCTTGCGCCGGAAACCCTGGGCCTCGCGTGTGACGGCGTGGCGCTGGCCCTCGTCTGTGTGCCCGCCGCCGTGCTGCGCGAGGTCACAGAACGCATTTGCCAGCATTTGCCGACTACGGCCGTGTTGGCCGACATCACCTCCGTCAAGGAAATGCCCTTGCGCCACATGGAAGAACTCTGGCCCGGCCCCGTGGTGGGCACACACCCTCTGTTTGGCCCCCAACCGGACCCACAGGCGGATCAGCCCGTAACCATCGTGGCGGGCAAAAGGGCCGAAGCGTCACACGTCTCACTCGTTTCGGGATTTTTTACGGCCATTGGCTGCCGTGTGTTTGCCGCCAGCGCCAAAGAACACGACAAGGCCATGGCCTGCATTCAAAACATGAATTTTATTACCAGCCTGGCGTATTTCGCCCTGCTGGCCGGACACAAGGAACTTTTGCCATTTCTCACGCCTTCTTTCCGACGACGGCTGGACGCCGCTCAAAAGATGCTGACAGAAGACGCGCAGATGTTCGCCGGCCTGTTTGAAGCCAATCCCCACAGTTCCGAAGCCGTCCGTCAGTACCGCCACATGCTGAATCTGGCCGCTGCTGGCGACATAGATCTGCTGTGCCAGCGGGCCCGATGGTGGTGGGATGGAGAGTGAATTCCTCCGGCTCATACTGCTGTATTGCACGATTCTTGCAAATTCCTCCACAAGCTCACACCAACGTCAAACAACCAACGGTAGAAGCCTATGTTCGGAGCACAGCAGGATCCCAGCAGAACGGAAAAAGCCACTCCCAAGCGCGTCCAAAAACAGAGGGAGGAAGGCAATGTCCCCAAGTCGCAGGAATTGGGCAAGACTGTCAGTCTGGTGACAGGCCTGTGCATCCTCTACGCATGGATCGGACCCATGAGCGAGGATATCAAGCTGATTTTCCGCCACTTTCTCTCCCAATCCTGGACGTTCGATCCCAATCCGCAGAATGTCTATGCCCTGAGCATAGAACTGACGTGGACCCTGTGCCGCATTATCATGCCCATTTTGCTGACCCTGGCGTTCTGCGGCTGGTTAGCACAGCGCCTGCAGGTGGGCAAGCTGTGGACCACCAAGGTATTTCGCTTCAAACTCCAGCGCTTCAATCTTCTCAAGGGTATCAAGAGAATGCTCTTTTCGCCGCAAACCATATTGCGCATTCTCAAAAGCACTCTCTTCTCCGTCATTCTGGCCTCCATACCCGCATGGTTTATCTATTCGCAATTCCAGAACTTCCTGCCCATGTATTATGCCACCACTGAAGGCGTGGCGACCTACATGCTGCAAATGGGCTTCAAGCTGGCCTGCTACGCGCTCCTGCCCATGTTGCCCATCGCCGCCTTTGACGTCTGGCAGTCGCGCTTCGCCTACAATGAAGGCATGAAAATGACAAAGCAGGAAGTCAAGGACGAACGCAAGAACGCCGAAGGCGACCCAGTGATCAAAAACCGGCAGAAGCAAAAGATGATGCAGATCATGGCCAAGCGCATGCTGGCGGACGTGCCTAAGGCTGACGTGGTGGTCACAAACCCTACCCACATCGCCGTGGCCCTCCGCTACAATGCCACAGAGGCTCCTGCCCCGGTGGTGCTGGCCAAGGGCGCTGATCATCTCGCCGAAAAGATCAAGGAAGTCGCCCGGGAAAATCACGTGCCCATCCGTGAAAATGTGCCTCTGGCCCGTGCGCTGTACAAGTCCACCGAAGTGGGTGACATGATCCCCGAAGAGCTGTACAAGGCAGTTGCTGCCGTACTGGCGAGCATCTGGAAGTTCAAGCCCAGGGTCAACGCGACACGCGCATAGAAAGGCCCACAGGCACCGCAGCGATTCTGACAAGAGAAGAACCACCAAACGAGGGGTCTGTTCATGGCAGCAGTTCTGCCCAAA
>JAGAEE010000009.1 GCA_017613295.1 Desulfovibrio sp.
CCCCATTTGTACCCCGGAGGCTCCAAGATCGAGAAAGCGTTTGATATCCGCACCGGTATACACCCCCCCAGCAGCTATGACGGGAACGGCACGGCCACATCTGTCTTCAACGGGTTTGACGGCCTCGACCACCTGAGGCACCAGCACCTCCAATGCGTGCTGTGGGTCCTGCAATTCTTCAGGTTTGAAGCCAAGATGACCTCCAGCCTTGGGGCCCTCCACAACAAAGGCATCCGGCGTGTATCCGAAACGCGAAAACCATTTTTTTGCGATTATTGTAGCAGCCCTAGCAGAGGAGACGATGGGCACAAGTTTTGTTCTAAATTCCTGTTTTTTTTCATCGCACAGCTGCTGAAGATGCTTCGGCATATCCAGCGGCAAACCCGCTCCAGAAAAAATGATATCCACCTTGTTTTCAATCGCCGTACGTACCATCTGGGCAAAAGTGGTCAAGGCCACCATGATGTTGACACCGACAATGCCGCATGTAAGCTGTCGCGCTTTGAGGATTTCAGCTTTCAGGGCACGAAGGTTTGCCGTCAGGGGATCTTTGGCAACATCTGGTTCTTTCATGCCTATCATCGCCCCTGCTATGACGCCAATGCCACCCTGGTTGGCCACAGCCGATGCCAGTCCTGCCAAAGAGATGCCGACACCCATGCCGCCTTGAATCACAGGGACCTTCGCCGTGAGCTCGCCAATTTTTAACTCAGGGAACGACATAACGACCTCCGTGTTATTTCAATATTGGCAGCATTCCGTACAAAAAAAGAACGGCATGCAAACGTCGTCAAAAATGTACTCATTCACATTTGATTCGCACGAAGCCGCCTCGGCAATATGACACGAACGGAATTCGTAATGCTTCTCGCAGAAGCAGCTTAATTTTGTTTATATGATAATCCGAATTTCTTCTGTCTTCCGCAATTTCCAGGCCTTTGTCAACAGTGATATCGCCATCATTTTCCCTTCCTATCTGTCGTGCCATATCAATGCCGACGTACGGATATCATTCCGGTCAGGAAACATCTTGACAGGACAAGCCATGCGCGTGAAATATTGCCCGCAAGGAAAATACCAACGACGCTTCTTCGTCATTCTCCTTACAAAAAATCTTTACTTTGGAGGTATTATGAAAAATATGCCTATTATCATGGCTGTGTTGTGTCTGTGCTTGTTCAGCGCCACGAGCGCCATGTCAGCCAAGTATTCTGTATATTGTGCCAATGGCAAGATTGAAGTGGACACACGTAACCTCCAGCAGATGAAATCTGCACGGGGTCCCCACACGTACATGATGTCAGAGTTTGACAACAAAATTGACGCTGACAACTTTGCCAAAAAACTGGGTGGCGTTGGTGCGCAATGCCCACAACGCTAGAGCGGAGCGATTTCAACGAGACGTCTGGTCTTTTTTCCTTGGCATGCCTTGCCTTAAAAGGAGGGAAACATGGTCACGGAATCTTTTCACGCTATCGGGGAAATCCTCAAATATTTGAATCAGCATGCCGGAGGTCCCCTGATGTCCATAGTGGAAACAGATCCCTACGGTGTGGAAAAAGCTGATGCCACTCTTTCTATAGTGACTGTGCCACTCCATACGCTACTTTGCCTTGACAAGCTGAGGGAAACCATCCGCACGGCTCGAACACACCTGACATCTGGAGAAATACTTCCGTCTGTTCTGACATTCAGCGGCGATGAGTTGCATGCCAGGTGTGAACTATACAATGGTGATATTATCGTCGACGGTGAAAGCCGTACCTATTTATTGCGGGATGCGGTTCGTGAGCAATTTCAGAATGCGCACAGCTCGTTGATCTTTAATCACATCAAACTGTCCGACTGGGACAAGGTTCGCTGCAATGGCTGTATTGCCGAAGTGGACGAATTCAGTGTTCGTCTCAAATTTTGGGAAGCCAACAGCGGACGGGAACTGTATTTTGACATAGAAAAAGCTGACGTGGAAATGATTATCAGACTCAAACCGGCGGAAGCACAGATGATTGCCTGAACATCTTGCCTTGTCCGACGGACAACGTTCCATGAAGCGGACGCATCAAAAGCAGCAGGATAACCTACTTTTTTGACAAGGACAGCAATATGAACGGAACTTATTCTCCTGATCGTGTGGAGAAGGCCACAAGGTCCTCGCTGGCGGAAAATGCCAAACGAAAACATATGCGCACGGTGCTTGCATGGTTTGGTGCCATGCTTTTAGGTGCTTTGCTGGGGTACATTCAGATTCCAGAAATCAACAGACTGTTCAATTTCATTGCTTCAGTCTTCACGCGGCTCTTCCAGTTTGTGGCCGTACCCGTTATTGCCCTTGCTGTCATAACCACGCTTTCTTCCCTTGGAGCGCGAAGAGAAACCGGTCGTATTTTCGCCCACGCCGTTGTTTATACTCTTGCGACGACCTTGTGTGCCGCCGCAGTGGCACTTTTCCTGTACGTGGTGGTAGCCCCTGACAATGTCATTTCCTCTTCGGGGCAGCCCTTGCCGGGAAACATCAAGGAACTTTCCTATTATGACCATTTCCTCTCGGTGATTCCCAACAACATTTTACAGCCCTTTGTCTCTGGAAATGTGCTTTCTGTTCTGCTTATTGCCGCCGCCGTAGGACTTGCCCTGGCCTTCATGCCACCAACAGAAAATCGTGAAACCCTCATCAGGGTCATCAACGGATTACAGGATCTGCTCTTCACCCTGATTCGGGCACTGCTCACCATTCTTCCCGTCGGCATTCTCGCTTTCACGGGACAGCTGGTATCACAAATCGAGACCGGCATCATTGTAGGAGCCCTGGGGCAATACACTACAGTCGTACTTGCTGGGAACCTGCTGCAATTTTTTGTTGTGATTCCCCTATTTCTTCTTGCCAGGGGGCTGCATCCGGTCAAAGTGTTCCGGGGGATGTTTCCCGCCCTGGCTGTGGCGCTCTTCTCCAAGAGCTCTGCAGGCACACTGCCTGTAACACTGGCTTCTGCAGAAGAAAATTTGCACCTTGACCATCGTGTTACCCGTTTTGTCCTGCCCATATGCACGACGATCAATATGAACGGCTGCGCCGCCTTCATTCTGGTGACATCCCTTTTTCTCATGCAAA
>JAGAEE010000071.1 GCA_017613295.1 Desulfovibrio sp.
CAACTCCGTAGATGCCGCACTTTGGTATGCCTACTGCCTACAAACGGTTCTTGATACCATACCTGACGGCATGGCTTGGGTGCACGATCACGGATGGGCTCCGCTCAAGGCCATTATTGAAGGCTACAGACATGGACCCGGAATGGGTATTTATATTGATGAGGAAGGTCTGCTGCACGCTGGTGATGAACGCACGCAGCTCACATGGATGGACGCCCAGGCCGACGGCCATCCCGTGACACCTCGTCATGGCTGTCCCGTTGAAGTCAATGCCCTTTGGTACAATACTCTGGCACTTGCGGACCGCCTTGCTGTCGCTTTCAAAGAACCCAAACTCACCGGTGAACGTTTGCTCGCCAACATGCGCAAAACCTTTGTCCGCCGTTTCTGGGTACGCGAAAGAGGAGGATATCTGGGAGACGTATGGCGCGATGGTCTGCTGGATCGAAGCATACGTCCCAATCAGATTTTTGCCGTATCCCTGCCCCATTCCATCCTGCCAGAAGACTATCAGGCGCAGGTTGTGGAATGCGTGCGGAATCGCTTGCTGACCCCCTTTGGACTGCGAACACTGTCTCCTGAAGATCCCGCCTACAAAGGGCACTATCACGGTTCACCATCAAACCGTGATGCTGCTTATCATCAAGGGACAGTATGGCCTTGGCTGCTTGGGCACTATACGGATGCCCTGTTGCGGGTGGCCTGGGATGTGAACGGTGCAGCACAGCATCTTCTGGAAACAGTGACCCCCATGTTCAGTGAACATCTGGCAGATGCAGGTCTTGCCGGTATTTCAGAAGTTTTTGACGGTTCGCCGCCATACACTCCCGACGGATGCATCACCCAGGCATGGAGTGTGGCAGAATGTCTTCGCATGCTCAAACGTTTGCGTACGCTTGCTCCAGAAATCTTCCGTACTTGGGAAAACAAGCTCATCTATCAAATGGCGCACCCGGCTTCCGGCGATACAGCTGGAGTCTGCCGCATTACCATGACAACGGGCAAACCCGCTGTAAAAAAATAGGGGATTCCCATGCGTATACTTATGTTCGGTTGGGAGTTCCCTCCCCACATCAGCGGAGGCCTAGGCACTGCCTGCTTTGGCATGACAAGAGCTCTGTCCAGAAAAGGTGCAGAAGTCATATTTGTTCTGCCGCGTGTACGTGATGGTGGTGACCAGAATACCTTCGTGCAAATGCGTTCAGCCTCTGGCACCATGATTTCGCCGGCTGAGGTACAACGCATGGAGCACGTCGGACACACGTTTTGGCAGGAAGAAGGCATTCGCTATCTTCCTGTAGACAGCCCGCTTTCACCTTACATGACGGCCGAAAGTTATGGGCAGACGATACACTATCTGCGCGAAGGTTCAGACACCACACACGTTCAGAAATTGGCAAGTGGAAAACCGTTTACCTTTACCTTGCACGGAGGCTACGGCCCGGATCTTATGGCAGAGGTATGGCGCTACAGCCGCCTGGCAGCAGCCATTGCCACTCGCGAGGATTTTGACGTCATTCACGCTCACGACTGGATGACCTACCCTGCCGCCATCATGGCCAAAGCACTGTCAGGGAAGCCCTTGGTCGTCCATATTCACGCTACGGAATTCGACCGCAGCGGCGTAAACATCAACCAACAGGTTGCCGGCATGGAACGAGCGGGACTGCATGCAGCCGACATGGTCGTCGCTGTAAGCCGTCTGACTCGAAATACCGTGGTGGAGAGATATGGAGTTCCTCCCGAGAAAGTCAAGGTTGTCTACAATGCCGTAGCCCGACATGAGGCCGAGCGTACCTACCATATTCCCGAACGTATCCGTCACGAAAAGCGCGTTCTTTTTCTCGGTAGAGTAACCTACCAGAAGGGGCCGGAGTACTTTCTGGAGGCAGCGCGCCTTGTGTTGCAAAAAATGAGCAACGTGCGATTCTTCATGGCGGGCAACGGCGACATGTTGCCCGGTCTTATTCGCCGTGTCGGACAGCTGCGCATGGGACGCTATTTCCATTTTGCCGGTTTCTTACGCGGTGAACAGGTGGATCACATGTTCGCCCTTAGTGACCTTTACGTTATGCCCTCAGTTTCCGAACCTTTCGGCATCACACCGCTTGAAGCCATGCTCTATGATGTCCCTGTGCTGTTATCGCGCCAATCCGGTGTAGCTGAAGTACTGGAACACGCACTCAAAGCTGACTTCTGGGACACGCGCGACATGGCCGACAAAATATGTGCCGTTCTGCGCTATCCTTGCCTATCAGCCGAACTGGTAAAAAACTGTCGTGAAGAAATGAAATCCATCCGTTGGGGTACTGCCGCAGAACATCTGCTGGCCATTTACCGCGACGTTGCAGGAGCTCACTGATGCCAGCACTTTGTCTGAATTTTAAAATACATGAACCCTATCGGTTCCGGCGTTATACCGTCTTCGACATGGGACAGAATTCTATCTACGAGGACGATGACCATAATTGTGACGCAATATTGCGTGCCGCACGCCAATGCTATCTACCAGCTAACGACGTATTGCTCCGTTGTCTGCGCCAATACGACGGATTTGCCGTATCCTTCTCCATTTCCGGAGTAGCTCTGGATATGTTTGAGCAATACGCGCCGGAAGTGATTGAGAGCTTTCAGGCATTGGCAGAGACAGGCCGTGCGGAATTTACAGCAGAAACCTACACCCACTCATTGGCCTTTCTCTATTCACGTGAGGAATTTGATCGCCAAGTCAAGGAACAGTGTGCCCGAGTCAAGGCACTGTTTGGCAAAAAACCGGTCTCATTCAAAAATACTGACTGTATCTACAACAATGACTTAGCGACAGCCCTTCAGCAGATGGGTTTCAAAACTGTTTTGGCAGAAGGCGCTGACCATGTGTTGGGCTGGCGCAGCGCAAACTACGTTTACCAGCCATCCACCGCGCCCAAAATGGCCCTGATCATGCGCAATATATCTCTTTCTAGAGATATTGGTGTGGGTTTTGGTGATCGTTCTTGGGACCAATGGCCCCTTACTGCCGACAAGTTTGCTTCCTGGTGCCATGCTCAGGCTGATAACGCCGATGTTATCAGCATTCTGCATGACTATCACATTTTTGGATTGCGCCATCGTCCTGAAACGGGAATTTTTGACTTCCTTGCGGCTCTGCCAGCAGCCATTTTGGCTGACAAGCGTTTTCAATTTGTTACTCCTTCCATGGCAACGAAAAAATACAAACCTGTAGGTCAGGTTGACGTTCCGCAATTCATGAGCTGGGACGAACAGGGCAGCGATTTGACGGCATGGTTAGGCAGCGATATGCAGAAAGACGCGATTCATGCGCTGTATGCCCTTGCTCCTCGTGTGAGCGCCACCGGTGACAAGACCTTGTTGCGTGATTATGAACGACTGCAGACAGCTGATCATTTTCACAACATGTCAACGAAATGGTTTACCTCCGATGGCCCAGAAGACAGGCCCAACCCCTTTGGGAACCCTTATGACGCCTACATCACGTTCATGAACGTGCTGGCGGATTTCGAATTGCGTCTGCAGTCCATCGAAGAAAACATGTCGCAAAAGACGGTGTCTCGAAGGACAACCTCTGGAAGAAAGAAAAAAACCTCTGGTACGGAGAAGGCGACTGTCTAAGGCTCTGACGTTTATTTTGCACAACAGGAGGGCGGTGTTCGACACCGCCCTGGAAATGCAAGTATTCTTTCACCGGTTTCCACCGGCCTCGCACAAATTTTGTTCCCCGTCTGGTTTTGCCCTCCGACGGGGTTTGAGGATCACACTGACGCACGCGCCAACGGACTTCCACTCGGGCAATGACCGCATCCCCGATGGCGCATCCACCAAGGAGGGAGCATGGAGCTCAACAATTCCCCCGTCACTCTGTTCGAAGTGAGCTGGGAAGTATGCAACAAGGTGGGTGGCATTTACACTGTTGTTAGCAGCAAAGCTCTGCGCACCA
Organism: Desulfovibrio sp.; assembly: GCA_017613295.1. Lineage (GTDB taxonomy): Bacteria > Desulfobacterota > Desulfovibrionia > Desulfovibrionales > Desulfovibrionaceae > Desulfovibrio. Next base: position 3,956 of record JAGAEE010000071.1, read on the forward strand.
AGGATGAATTCGGCGAGGATTATTTTGTCATTGGGCCGTCTCTACCACAAAACGCTGGTTTTGAGGAAACAGACGAACACACATGGGACTCTCTGCGACAGGCTTTTGCGGCCAAAGACCTCAAATGCCGTCTCGGACGTTGGAGTATTCCGGGACATCCCAAAGCCATCTTGGTAGATTTTTCCAAACGGTACGACAGTAACCAGCTGCTTTACGATATTTGGAAAAATTATGGAGTCGATTCCCTCTCTGGTGGTTGGGATTATATAGAGCCGGTCATGTTCTCCACAGCCTGCGGTGAAGTTATCGCAGCCATCCATGAGGCTCGTGTCGAACCCGCCAATGGACGAAGCGTAGCTCTCTTTCACGAATGGATGTGTGGTGCTGGTTTGCTGAGACTGAAAAAGGAAGCTCCGGATGTGGCAACCGTGTTTACAACACACGCCACCATGCTTGGGCGGGCCATGGCTGGCACCGGGCGTGACATCTATTCCAACATGCACAGTATCAATCCGGCCAATGAAGCAGCCTCACACAACATTACCGCCAAATGGTCCATGGAAAACACTTCCGCACGCGAGGCTGACGTCTTTACGACCGTCAGCACCATTACCGGCGAAGAAGCCACGGTTTTTCTGGGACGCAAGCCGGATGTCATCACCACCAACGGTCTCGACATGCGTTCCATTCCCGATTATTCGCAAGACCGCTCCACACCGGAAGCCAACCGCAAGATAATTATAGAAAAAGCGAATCGCTTCCTGCGTAGCGAGCTTCCAGAAAATACGCGAATTTTCCTCATTTCCGGCCGCTATGAAATGCACAACAAGGGTGTTGACCTTTTCCTGGAATCTCTGGCCCGCATGGAAAAAAGTTTGGCGGGAACAGATGCCACCGTCTTGGCCTTGTGTCTCGTCATGGGCGGACACACAGGAGTAAATCCTGCCGCCATCTCTGGCGATCCCAATAGTAACGATAACGGTCAACCATTCATTTGCACGCATTTTGCCTGGAATGCTCCTGAAGATCCCATCATCAACACCTGCCACAAGCTTGGGCTGAACAACCGCCCAGAAAACAAGGTCAAGGTCATCTTCGTCCCGGCCATGCTTGATGGCAATGATGGTTTTTTCAATATGCCCTATGACGACATCCTTATGGCTTGTGACAATGGATGCTTCCCTTCATGGTATGAACCCTGGGGTTACACGCCACAGGAAAGCGCGGCATTGTCCGTGCCCACCATGACAACTGATCTCTCTGGTTTCGGCATGTGGGCACGTGAAGAAATGCGCGACACCGCTCAAAAGACTGGTGTGACTGTCATTCCAAGACGTGGGATGAGTTTCGACCAAACGGCCACCATGCTTCACGAACTACTCCTAAAAATGGCCACCTGCACAAGTGAAGAACTGACCGAATGGCGAACACAGGCACGATATCTGGCCGAGCGCACGTCCTGGATGCACTTTTTCGACAATTATCGCAAAGCCTACGAATTGGCCCTAAAAAAGTCCAGTTTGCGTGTGCATCCTGACGCCTCGCACACGGCAGTACTCCGTGTACTTTCTGCCAGCCGTTCGGCAACGCCCTTCCTGCGTTCCCTCATGGCCATTGCGGAAGTCCCAGGAGAACTATCACGCTTGCGAGATTTGGCGCGCAATGTCTGGTGGTGCTGGCATGACAAGGCCAAGGCTCTTTTCATGCGTTTGAATCCGGCACGATGGGAAATATG
>JAGAEE010000072.1 GCA_017613295.1 Desulfovibrio sp.
CCGGTGCCCCACAGGTCGCCGGGTTTTTTTTATTAGGTAGAGCGGTAGCTGTACCCAAGCAAATGTGAAAAACAAATAATGTTGAAAAGAATGGATGTCAAGACCTTTTTTTAATATTTTCAGTAAGTTACGTTCACATATTTTATTTTTTTTTTCGTAAACAATTTAAATAAGTTCAAATTTAATGATGTCAAGTAAGTTTTTATCTACGAATGCTTACCCTTTTAAAGGTTGTCTTAATATTGCAGAAAGCCTCTATTGGTTGGAAATACAGTTGGAAAAAAGAAATGGCACTTATGGGGTAACCCAATAAGTGCCTGAAAAAATTGGTGCGCCCGGCGGGATTCGAACCCACGACCTTTGGCTCCGGAGGCCAACGCTCTATCCAGCTGAGCTACGAGCGCGTGTTCCCTAAGTAATTCGACGGGCGCTGTGCTGTCAAGAAAGGATGAAAAAAACTGGCCCGATCAGGTGGGCGGATAGGCAGTGCTTTGCAGCGGGTCCGACACAGCATTGTCTCTTGACGTATCAATACTGTGTAAATAGAATTTCACGCGACAATGCGTTGTCTCATGCACTGCACATGTCTCCATCCACAGACGTTTTCATCCGCCGCCAGAAGCCACCACCTCTGTGCATGTGACGCGAGGATGGCCTTTCCCGCAGCTTCGGACCACAGGGAAGTGAAGGGAATGCGGCTATGAGCCATTGGCCGACTTTTCATGCCGATGCGCGCAAAAGGGCCTGAAACCATGACGTCAGGACGCCAGTGCTATGCGAAGCAGAATGCTCCTTATAGGCTTTTTTGGAATTTTCATAGGCATTGCCGCCTATCTCATTAATATTGTCAGCAATGCCGTTATTGCCAACGGCGTAGACGCCATTGAATTGCGTCAGGCACATGCTGACATGACGCAATTATACAGTCTGCTTGGTGCGGCAACGCTTCGTTTGAAACAGCATGCCTATGACTGGTCGACATGGGATGAAGCCTATGAATACGTGGCCAACAGAAATGAGGATTTTATTGCCTCAGACATGTCAATGGATCGCTTCCAAGAATTGCATATAACCGGGGCTGCTTTCTATGATATGAGTGCCGCGAGAATTTCATTTCTTGATAGGTCAAGATTGATATTCGGAGAGGAGTGGGTGGCACGGGAAAGCGACGTTTTTGACAGTGTCGTCAAAATGGTCCATGACTCTGATCTTGACTCCTATGAAGGCTTTATCAATGTGAACGACGTGGCCATGCTTGTTGTCGTTCATAAGATAACCGATTCGAGCGGTCGAAAGCCTGCCAGGGGATATCTTCTTATGGCAAGCGCTCTTGATGTGTATTTTAAGGAAAAGGCCCACAGCATATCCGGCCTGCTTTTCAATGTATTGCCCCTGAGTGCTTTCGATAGTGTGGATGCCAGCAAGGCATACTGGGACAATTTCAAACTTTTGCAGACTTCCAATGAAGTGCGCGTCTATTCCGTCATAAACGACATATTTGGCTACCCTTCTTTTTGCCTTGAATTGCGCAAGCCAAGAGACATTGCCGTTTTTGGCAGACAGATATCACAGAAAAATTTCTGGCTGATGCTGGCCTTGTGTTTTGCTGTCCTGGGTGCCGGTCTTGGCATGCTGCATCTCGCGCAAAAGCGTTTCATGCGCGACGTAATGCGCTATCGCGCCAGGCACGACAGGGTGACCGGTCTGCCAAATACGCTTTCTCTTCAAGAACGCCTTCCCGAGGTCCTGAAGTCGGCGCTCAATGACGGTGTCAGCCTGGGATTGCTGTATATTGATGTGGACAACTTCAAAAGCATCAACGACAGTTACGGCTATCAGCAGGGTGACGTCGTTCTGTGCGAGCTGGCAAAACGCCTGCTGGAATTTTGTCCGGATGGTCGCGTTGTCAGGTCAAGCGTTGACAATTTTCAGATTGCCATAACGGCGGCGAACGACAGTCTTGTTTTGGCGAAAGCTCAGGCCATCCAGGCCGCCATGAGCAAAACCCTTTTGCTCAAAGGCAACGAACTGCACCTTACGGCAAGTTCCGGCCTCGCCTTCCTCAATGCCGATTGTGCCAACAGCGCAGAGCTGGTGCATCGTGCGGAATTGGCCATGGTTGACGCCAAGCAAAAGGGCGGCAACAGATTATCCCTCTTCGAAGACAGCATGGCCCTCGCCGCTTCCGGCAGGAGGCAGATGGAAACCGCGCTGTATGAGGCTGTCGAGCACAACGGGCTGACCGTGTATTACCAGCCCAAGGTGGACATCTCGAAAAATGAGGTCGCCGGTTGTGAGGCGCTGGTACGCTGGCAGACCAGCGATGGCAAATGGGTGCCGCCGCCAGCCTTTATTCCCATCGCGGAAGAAACCGATCTTGTGGTTCGCATAGACATGTTTGTGCTGCGCCGTGCCTGCCGTCAGGCAGTCGCCTGGCAGCAGGAAGGCATCTCCGTGCCCATAGCCGTAAACATGTCTGTACGCAGCATTCTGTCCGAGGATTTTGCCGACCAGGTGCTGCGCATTATGGATGAGGAAGGAACGCCCCCGTCACTTGTCGATATTGAAATTACTGAAACCAGCCTCATGTCAGACATGGATAAGGCTTTTGCGGCCATATCCCGGCTGCACGAGGCTGGCATCCACATCGCCTTGGACGATTTCGGCACGGGCTTTTCCTCCCTGCAATACCTGAGTGCCATGCCCATTTCGTTTCTGAAAATTGACAGGAAATTCGTGGATGACATCTTTTCCGGCAAGGTCACGGCCCAGCCCCTGATAAAAAGTATTATCGCCCTGGCCGCCAACCTAGGGATGCAAACCATCTGCGAGGGAGTGGAAAACAGGGACCAGCTGGCATACCTGCTCGGCAATGGCGCCCATGTCATTCAGGGCTATCTTTTTTCAAAGCCGCTCAATTCGACGGATTGCGGTGATTATCTGAGAAACCGAGAGGCACGCATTGCTGCCGTGATGGCGGCGTGAGACAGAACGTATTTCGCCTGCCTCCAGGCTATTATGTAAAAAAGGAAAGGCCAACATGGAAAACGTCACGACATCTTCACCCCTGCCTACGACCGAAAAACTGCGCGTCCTCCTGGCGGAGGATAACGAAATCAGCCGGTTACAGATTGAAAATGTCTTGAGAGAATCAGGATTTGAGGTAGATTCCGTGCCGGACGGCCGCTGCGCCGTGGACGCCGTCGCTAACAGTCCCGAAGGCCATTACTCTGCCGTCCTCATGGATATCCTTATGCCTGTCATGGACGGTTACGAAGCGACAAAGGCCATACGCGCCTTAAACAGAACTGACGTCTTCTCCCTGCCTATTATCGCGCTGACCTCGAAGGCACAGCTGAATGACAAGATTCAAAGTTTTGCGAGCGGCTTCAACGAACATCTTATAAAGCCGTTTGACGTCGATGAACTCACAGCGACACTGCACAAGCATTTGTCTAAAGAAAAGGGCCCCTGCCGGTAAAGCAAAATACCAGTAACGCTGACGGAGGGAGCTTCATACCTGTTTATCATTGTTGCCATATTTCAATGTCCTGGAGGTACCATGCCCGTTCATGTTGTAGACCATCCCCTAGTACGGCATAAGCTAGGCATCTTGCGCATGAATTCCACATCCACAAGTGAATTCCGCACCATTGCCAATGAAATAGCCCGTCTGCTGATCTATGAGGCGACCAAGTGCTTTCAGACAGAAAAACATCTGGCGCAGGGTTGGGCGGGCCCTGTGGAAATAGAGTCCATTTCCGGGAAAAAGGTCACTGTCGTTCCCATACTGCGGGCAGGGCTGGGGCTCATGGATGGGGTGCTGGATATGATCCCTGGTGCAAAAATCAGTGTCATAGGCCTGTACCGCGATGAAAAGAATCTGCAACCAGTAGAATATTACGTGAAACTTGCCAGTGACCTTGACCATCGGCTCGCCATCATTCTCGACCCGATGTTGGCCACAGGCGGCTCTCTTATTGCCACCATTGATATCCTTAAGCGGCACGGCTGCCGTCGCATTTGCAGCCTCAATCTGGTATGCGCCCCTGAGGGCATCAAAAACGTGTCCGCAGCGCATCCTGATGTGGACATCTACACCGCAGCCGTAGACGATCACCTGAACGAAAACGGGTATATCATCCCTGGCCTGGGCGATGCCGGAGACCGTATCTTCGGTACCAAATAGCAGCCAATGCGTGTTGATTGGCCCGCGCAGAAGCGGCACCTGCCGTGCCGCTCAGCTCTCCTTTCGCCGGGCATCAAGAAATTTTTCGTAATCCTCAAACGATTGTTGCATTTTTTTGTCCAAACGAAAAAATGCGTCATGATAAATCCAGTCCGGAATCTCATATTTTGCTTCAGCTATGCTTGCCGCAATGGCCGTGAGGGTGTCGGAATCGCCACCTAGGGACACGGCCTTTCTCAGCGCGTCTTCAAACGAGTCACTTTCCAGATAGGCGGTGATGGCCTCCGGCACCGTTTGCTGACAACTTTCGACATGACGGTAGTTTGGCCTGATGTCGGCCAGTGTGCGGCGTAAGTCATAGCCAAACTTGCGCTGAATATAGTCTTTCAGGTCAGTCTTTTCCATGCCGCATCTGGTCAGGAATATGGCTGCGGCCGTGGCCTGCGCGCCTTTGATGCCTTCCGGATGATTATGGGATACCTCTGCCGTCAGTTTGGAATAAGCCAGCACGTCTTCAAGAGTGTCAAACAGCCAGGCGACGGACGAGACGCGCATGGCGGAACCATTGCCATAGCTGCCGTACGGTTGGGGGTCGAGCAACCAGTGAAAAAAACGGGCGCCGTAACCGGCATGGGGGTAGGCATGGCCCCACATGACCATGCTGTCGATAACGGACGCCTTTGCGGCCTCCATGCCCTGTCCGAAGGCCTTTGTCAGTCCCTCAGCCACGGCAAGCGTCATGACTGTGTCGTCTGTAGGCGTGGATGCCTCTGAAAAGAGCGGAAATTCCTCCGATTTGTTCCCCTGGTCAAATTCGTAGGGACTGCCCACGATGTCGCCAATAATGGCCCCAATACCGGCATGACGTGCATGAGGAGGGCGTTGTTTGAGGACCTCTTCTGACTTAATCAACGTTCACCCCCAAGGATAAATGGCAGGCGTCACATGAGGATAAGAGTTTAATCGGTTCGCCACGCCGCATAACGCAATGCCTACAATATATCCTCCCGCTCCAGGTCAAGTCACAGGGGATATTTTTACGGCTTCTGTCCGTATCAGGATAGAGGCTTTTGCCCGTAGTGTCTATGTGCGATAGCTGAAAAGTCTTGACACACCTGCCGTCTTTCAACAATGACAAGGCATTCAACGCGTGTTTTGGAGGAAGGGCAGGCCGGTTTGGCATATGCCGTGCCATGACAGTTTTGCGCCAAGGCGCAAGCTGAGGTCTGTGGACGATTCAACCGAGGAAGCCGAGATATGGGACGCCTGAAAGAACTGCGGAAAATTGTCGACCAGGAATTGCTTGCCATTGAAGATGCGGACAAGCGCAAGAGTGCCTATGTCCACCTGTACGGCGTGTCATTGTCAGCAACGCTGATATCCGAGAAGCGCAAGACCAGTACGGAATTGGCCTGCATGGCGGCCATGCTGCACGACCTGTACGCCTACAAAAGCGGCTCCTATGAAGACCATGCGCATAAAGGGGCTGAGCTGGCCCGTAACATCCTCAACGGGCTGGGCCTCACCACGGCTGAAGAAACCGAGGCCATATGCGCCGCCATAAGCCGTCACGATGACAAGCACACTATTGACGGACCGCTGGACGAGGTGCTGAAAGATGCCGATGTCATGCACCATTGCCTGAACGATCTGTCCAAGCCTGTCAAAGACAAAGAAATCGGCCGTTATGCCGCACTGCGCAAGGAATTCGGGTTACATTAGGGACGAACTCCTTAACAGAAACTCGGACTTCTATGCGCTTTATCTCTTACAGAAAAGGGGAAAGACTCATGCTTCGACTGGCGTTTTTTCTGCTTACAGCCCTACTCACCTGCGCTGTGGCTTACGCCCGCGTGCCCTTTGGCAAGGACGTTCTGAGCTCTCCCGACGAGTATTTTTCCACAAGGGAACAGGGCGTGGACAGCATGGCCTTCCTGCCGCCGCCGCCCGCCTACGACAGCCTCCTCTTCGCCCAGGACAAGGCCGCCTACGAATACGGCCTTTCCCTGCGTCACACCGAGCGCGGAGCCCAGGCGCTGAAGGACTGCGACGTGCACCATTTGCCAGAGACCTTTTCCGAGGCCTTTGGCGGGCCCATCACCGAGCAGGACATGCCGGAACTCTTTCTCCTCATGAAACGCGCCGCCCGCGAGCTGAGCAGTCTGTCCACGCGCACGGCCAAGAAGGGCTACCGGCGCCTGCGCCCCTATGTGCTCTACAATGCCGCCACATGCCAGCCAGAAGGCGAAGAACAACGCCGTAACAGCGGCTCCTATCCCTCCGGTCACAGTTCCATGGGGTGGGGCCTGGCGCTGATTTTAAGCGAAATCAACCCCGGCAGAAAGGAAGTGCTCCTCAAACGCGGCTACGAATACGGCCAAAGCCGCGTCATCTGCGGATACCACTGGCAGAGCGACGTGGACGCAGGCCGCCTGGCCGGTGCCGCCGGCGTGGCCAACCTCCACGCCAACGACGATTTCTCCCGCCAGCTCCATAAGGCCAAGGAAGAATTTGCCCGCCTGGCAGAGGCCGGCAAAGTCAGGACGCAATAGTGGAATACGGATATTGCGCGCCAGGGATGCTGTCAATCATCGGGTAACAATCGAGATGTTCTACTTCACATAGGCCAGAACGGCCATGATAAGGGCGGTTTGAGCCACAAGAAGCCCCATCAGCCAGCGGATAGTTTCATGCTTTGTGGCTTCAATTTTTTCAGTGAGTTCCATAAAACGCCCGGAAGTCAAGCCCTATGCCCACCGCCAGCAAGGCCGTACGCCATGAGGGCAGACTGCGCTGCACGCAAACTGACAGCGCACTGCGCATACAAACCGTCTGTGAGTTTTACCCGTAGTGCGATGCCCATACTTGTACGACCAATACTGTAGCGTAGCCCTTCAGGGCGGGGTGGTGGCTATATTCGGCCTAAAGGCCGAGGTCTCAAACCTCAGCGGATTTTTCGATGAAAAATCAGCGTCCAGCGCCTGACGCCGTGACAATGGGCCGCAGCAGCCAATCGCCGGCGCAGATGTGCAATTCCGTGTCATGCAGGGGGAACAGGGTGGATCTGTGCCCCACGCTCACGATGGCGGCATCCGGCAGCTCTCGCCGTAGCAGCTCATACATGTCTTTTTCACGCTGTTCGTCCAGGGCCGAGGTGGCCTCATCCAAAAAAATCCAGCGGGGCCGCACCAGAAGCACACGGGCAAAGGCGATGCGCAGCTGCTCCCCCAGCGAGAGAATGCGGCTCCAGTCGTCCCTTTCGTCAAGGCGGGGGATGACCCCTTGCATCTGCACCAGGCGCAGGGCCTCAGACAGTCTGTCGTCAGGGGCGTTCGGCAGGGGGTAGCAGACCGCCCGGCGCAACGTGCCCAGGGGCAGATAGGGACGCTGCGGCAGGAACAGGCAAGACTCCTCGCCGCACGTCTCCACCTCTCCGCTGCCGAAGGGCCAGATCCCGGAAATGGTGCGCAAAAAGGTGCTTTTGCCGCAGCCGGAGGGGCCAGTGACCAGCAGGCGCTGGCCGCGTTCCAGGTCAAGGGAACAGTTCCGCAGAAGGCTGCGGCCGTCGGGCAACTGAACATGAAGGCCGGCAGTCCTGAATCTTCCGGCCTTGCCTTCGACCTTCTGCACGCCGTTGTTCACGGCATGCGTTTCTTCCATATGCCGTGTGAAAAGGCCGAGCCGCCGGATGACGGACGCCAGCGAGGCCAGGGTGGCGTAGGAATCCACAAAGAAAGAAAGCGCGTCCTGCACCCGCAGGAAGGCGTTCTGCAGCTGCATGAAATCGCCGATGAGAAAGCCACCGCTGAACAGACGCGGTGCGGCCATGAGAATGGGAATGACAAAGGCGGTCTGGCCGTAGGTGTTGGTATAAAGGCTCAGCAATTTGTGGCGGCGGATAAGCTGGAGGTAGTTGCGCACACAATTCCTGAAATATGTCCTGAAGCCTTCCATTTCCATGGATTCGCCGCCGTAGAAGGCTATGCTTTCGCTGTTTTCGCGGACGCGCATCATGCTGAAGCGGAAATCGGCCTCATATTTTTGCTGGCTGAAGTTGAGGGGTATGAGCTTGCCGCCCACGGCATGGGCGCAATAGGTGCCGACAACGGCGTACAGCAGGCTCACCCAGAACATGTACCCGTGGAGGGCGAAGACGGCCTTGCCCACCTGGAAGGTGAGCACGCCGGACAAATTCCACAGGATGCTGTAAAACGCCACCAGAATGGTCATCTTGCGCAAAAAGCCAAGCATGAGTTCCAGCGTAAGCTTGACAAAGTCGCCCACGTCTTCAGAAATCCGCTGATCCGGGTTGTCGGCGTCGCTGCCCAGAACTTGCAGGCGGTAATACGCCTGATTTCCCATCCATTGCCGCAGATACTTCCTGGTCAGCCAGATGCGCCAGCGTATGCGCAGCGTGCGCTGTACAAAGACGCCGTAGGCCGCCGCGAGGATGAAGGAAAAGGCGATGAGGACAAACTCCAGAGTGTAGGACCAGAACATGGAGAAGTCCTTATGGTCAAACATGTCAAAAAAGGGCTTCTGCCAGCGGTTGAAAAGCACCAGCAGCCATGCCTGGGCGACGGTCAGCGCGACCGCAATGGCCATCAGGCCCCATGCCTCCCATTTTTTTTCCGAAATCCAGTAGCCCCTGAAGATGGACCAGAACATTTTCCAGGTGGACGCGCTGTCGTTTGTCATGGATGCCGCCTGTTTTTTCAGGATCGTTCGTTTCCGCAGTCGGGAACATACGCTGTCTGCGGGTTCCGTTTCTGCCGTAGAGGGAAAATGATTTATTGTTAAAAGGCACCCTCAAATGAGGCACTGCTTGACTTGTCACTATAATATGGTATTAAAAAATTGTGAACAACAAACACCATAAAACCCTCATTGCCATTTTTGTCGACCCAGTTTCGTCATCAATATCTTGGGTGGACATTGAAAACCTTTTGCTTGCTTGTGGTGCTGAAATCAGCGAAGGACGCGGCTCACGCATCCGAGTGGCGTTAAACGGCATATTAGCCACGTTTCATCGTCCACACCCGCAGCCTGTCACGGATAAAGGTGCGGTCAAGTCTGTCAGACGTTTTCTTACCAATGCCGGAGTTCTCCCATGAGTATCCTGAACTACAAAGGCTATCAGGGACGATTTGACTATGATCCCGAGGCAGATATCTTTCATGGAGAGGTTTTGCACCTCACTGACGTCATTACCTTTCAAGGTCGTTCCATAGATGAACTGAAACAGGCGCTGGCGGAATCTGTTGAAGACTACCTCGAATTCTGCGCTCAAAAAGGCAAAATCCCGGAAAGACCTTATTCAGGAAGATTCAATGTTCGAATTGCGCCTGAAGTTCATCAACGCATCGCTTCAGAGGCTGCGCGAGATGGCATCAGTATCAATTCATGGGTTGCTAGAGCTCTTTCAGAGGCAACCAAGCAGCGCTTATGTAACGACAAGGGTCACTATTGATCCCACACGGAAATTCTGCGTGCCTCCTTGCGACAAGGTCAAGCTATCATGCTTGTCCAATATTGGACACCTCAGCCTGTGCCGCCAGAAGGCCATCAGTCCCAGGAGACCCTGGAATCAAAGCCCCTGTCCGGGGAAAAACGTCCCTGTTCCATGCCGCCAGGCGGTTCCGGCAGCATGTGGCTCTCTGGTCGTGCGGGCATAGGCTGATTGGTATTCGTGGGGAAAAAGCCGCCAAGCCCTGTTTCAATGCCAGACTCCACAGACGACATGGTGGTGGCGGAGTTTTGGCTGTCCGTCCACTGGGCGGTCAGCTCGTCCCGGGATGTGGCCCATACGGTGACGTTCAGACCGGAGTGATGATACAGGGGCGCGCCCGTCGGTACGGTGTCGCCCACATCCATTGACAGGGCCATGCCCAGGAGTACGGCGAGCAGAGCCGCCATGAGGCATTTGGTTTCTGTGGTCAACATGCGTCCTCCATATGCGGACAATGGCAAAAAGCAAACCCGTCCGGAACCCGTCGCAGGGAAGGCCGTTACTCCCTGACAAAGCCCATGCTCCGGCACCAGCCGTTCGGATCATAGATGCATCTCTGGCGCAGCATGGTCAGGTGTTCGTCATACAAGGCGCGGAAAGCGGCGCTCCCGGCCAGTATGGATTCCGTATGACGCTGTTCGGCAGGGTCAGGCGTGCCGCCGCAAAATTCCACGGCATAGGCCCTTTCGGCCAACCCCTCCACAATCGCGGCCGCGTTGAAAGAAAGGCCGAATTTGCGCGCGTTTTCACAGGTCGTGCGTTGGGGCGAAGTCCTGTATTGCGCACAGTCTGCAGGCGGGCCGTTCGCCACAGAGAGCGCCAGCACGGGGGAACACGTCAGCCAGGTCGAAAGCATCGTCAACAGGAGAAAGCAGCTTTTCATCATAAATTCCTTTGTTCTCCGCAAGCCATTTTTTGGAAAGGCACCGGCCTACTGCCGTACAAAGGGTATGGGATGCACGTTCGGATCGTCCGAGGTGAAAATGAGCAGTCGGTTGCCGCGAAGCTGATAGCCCAGCACATCCGTCTTACCGGCGTCCGGCCCGCTTTCGTGACGCATCGTCAGCTGCATGGCGGTGAGGGCAAAGGTACCGCGGCTTCTTTCCACGCCGTTCCAGAGCAGGACGAAATGATGGCCGGAAAAAATGTAGCCGAAGGTCACAGGGCCGTTCTTGGCCCACACCCAGCGGCCTTCCAGGGGTGTGGCCATTGCTGTGGGTTGCCCGGGGACACCAAAACCGCCGGGCTGCCCAGTGCCTTCGCGCACGAACGTGAGCACGGTTCCCTCTGGCCAGGCCACGGTAAGGCTGTTGCCGTTGAGGGTAACGCGATCCTCGCCGCTCTGGCCGGCGTACTGGCCACTCGTCACCTGATACAGAAAACGGCCGTCAGGCGTGAGGAGAAATGTCCCCTCCTCCACCACCTGCCCGTTGAGCAGCTGGGCATAGCGGTTCCCCATGAAGCGGAAGGAACGCGTGCCCTGGGGGATCTGTGTGGACCACGTGCCTTCCAGCGGGCCTGCGTTGCTAAAGTTCTGCGACGGTGGAGCCTGTGGCGTTTGCCCCCAGGTGCCGCCAGGCTGCCATGCAAAGCCGGGCGCCCCTGGCATGGCCTGACGGGCGAGACGCAGGTTGCCATCCAGAATAAGCGCGTCCCCTTGCAGCGACACGCTGTAGGACAGGCTTTTGCCGTTTTGGAACTGCAGGGTCAGGCGGTCGCCCGCAAGATTCCAGACGCCGGCCATCTGCTGTCCGTTGAGGCCCAGGGCACAGGTGTTGCCCATGAACATGAGAATGAGCGTGTCCTGTCCGTTGCTGCCGGACCACGCGCCTTGCAGTGCCTGGGGGCTGGGGGGCATGTCGGCCCGTGTGGGCGCGACGGCCGCCAACAGCAGAAGCAGCGCAAAAGTCGCAATAACGGTAAGGCGATTTTTCAGGAACATGACTGTCTCCTCCACGGAGAAATGAGCGTTTACTGACGGGTAAAGCGTTGCCATGGCAGGCGTTGTGAGCGCAACCGCAGCTCTTTGCCCACGATGGCGTACCCAATGCGCTCCCGCGAACCGTCGCTGAAGGTGGCGAGCAGGGTATCGCCCGACACGGCAAAGGTACAGGCAATATGTCCCCGTCCGCTGAACCGCAGGTTAAAATACGGGGTGCCCGGCACGGGCGTGATGACAAGGCGCGCGTTTCCCGTCTGACCGGAGGCGAGCCACGTCCCCAACAGCTGCTGCCCTGCGGCGGCTCCGTTGTCCGGGCCTGCTTGCTGGGGATGAGGCGCTGTGCGGCTTTGGGCCTGTGGTTGCGGGCCCCCTTCTCGCGTGAGGATGGAAGCCACGCCCTCGCGGGAGATGAGCGTCAGCCGCCCGTGCTCCCTGTCCATATAGACGGCGTACTCGTTAAAGGGCAGGCCGACGGCGTTGAGGATGTGGCCGTCCATACGGAACGCGCCCTTTCCGGTGTGCCCATCGCGGGTAAGCTGTACGGTGTGCCCGCTGAACTGCCAGCGTTCGGTCTTGCTCGTCCATACGCCGTCCAGCATGCCGCTCCGGTACTGCCCCAGGGGCACAAAGGCCCAGCGCGTGCCGTCGGGCATGCCAATGCAGTACCACACGCGCTCCGGTCCCTGACCCTTAAGGAACGCGTACCATGTCTGCACCGTCTCGCCCACCGGCAGGAGAGGCATGACGGATGGCTTATACACGGTAATCTGCGGCACGCCGGCATCTAACCAGATCATGGGGCCGCTGCCCTTCAGCGTGTCGCCGTCGCGCAGCTCCCAACGGGGAACGGGCTGACCTGGCGTGAAGGTCACGGTCTGGAAGGTGGGCAGAGCGTCCACCTCAGTGTTGCCGGCGGCATACTGCACCATGGCGTAGCTCCCCTGCAGATTGGTGCCACCGTAACGCAAGGCGTTGTCACGCAGGGCCACCTGCCTGGGATCGCGCCGAACCGGCAGGGTCGGGCCGACGGCATTGGCCCGCTTGCCGTTCATGGTCTGGGCCTGGATGATATAGCCCACCTGCGTCCCTTCATCCATCATGTCAATAGCCAGCAGGAGCGTGCCCCCGGAAAGCGGCATGGGCGGGCCGTAGACGCGGCGTTCATGGAACTTTTCATCCAGTACGCTGACGGCCGGACGAAACACCCCGTCCGGACGCAGGTCGATGCCACGCGTGGCCGTCACCCTGCCCTGCGCGTCCGTCTGATAGGCCACGGTCTTGATGGGCAGGCGCAGCACATTGCTGAAGTTCACCTGCACGAGCACGTCCTGTCCGCCGGTGGTGGGGTCACGGTACAGGCCGAAGCCCACGGAGACGTTCTGGCTCACGTCTCTGCTGGCGCTGGTGTTGATGATAGTGATGCTTTGCAGACTCTGCCCGTTGGTCACCTTGTACTTGACGCCGACCTCGCGCATGAGGGTGGTGGTACCGTCATTGTAGACGGAGAAATGTCGTTGAGCAAATTGCCGCTGTCCTTGCGCACGTCGGTGTGCTGGTCGTCAGCCACCAGCTGCACA
>JAGAEE010000073.1 GCA_017613295.1 Desulfovibrio sp.
TGCCAATACACCGTGAAAACGGGATCAAGGTATTTTTATCATTTTTTCATTCCCGTGCCTGAATAGCCATTTTGAAGCCGTCCTGCCCAGTGAGATGGTTTGTCTGCCCCTTGACGCACACAATATGGGCGTGTATGAAGAATATTTCCAAATGAGTAACGTCAGGCTTCTGTCTTGTGCCCTGTTGCACCTCGCGGAACAGGGTTTTCAGCATAGGCCGGCGTGAACGTGCGGTCGGCTTTGCCCGATCGTGATTTTTTAATGAGGAGTCAGTCATGAAAAGAACATATCAGCCAAGCAAGATCAGAAGAGCCCGTACGCATGGATTCCGTACCCGTATGGCCACCCCCAGTGGCAGAGCCATTCTTCGCCGACGCCGTGCCAAGGGGCGCAAGGTTCTCAGCGCATAAGGCCGTGCTGTTTGTCTTGGAAGTTTTCACACTTTCTTCACGGACGCGATGATGCGTACAAATTCCTTTCGTCGTGGCACAATTCATCGACTGAAGGTTATGACTTCGGATTGAAATAACCATGTGTCACAATGGCCTGCCACGGCAGTTGCGAATCTGCCGCAGGGCGGATTTTCTTGCTTGTTATGAGCGAGGCAGCCGCCATCATACAGAGCACTTTCTTGTGTTTGTGTTGTCAGGCGAACGGTCGGGCATGCCCACACGCACCGGTATGGCTGTTTCCCGTAAGGTGGGCAATGCTGTCGTACGAAATCGCTTCAAGCGTTTGTTGCGGGAGTTTTATCGTTTGCACCGTGAGGAATTACCCGTGGAGTCTGACGTAGTTGCCGTGGTCAAAAAGCACACTGGATCATGCAAGTTCGACTATGCCCTTGTATGTGCCGAACTGCTGCCATTGTTTGGACGTTTGACCCGGCGGGGGTATGGCAGGCAAAAACAGGGCAGACGGGCATGAGACGGGTGTTGCGTACGCTTTGCGTTTTGCCCATACGTCTTTACCAGTGGTGTATTTCTCCGGTGCTCCCACCTGCCTGCCGTTTTTACCCCACATGTTCCGCCTATGCCGTAGAAGCCATCATGACTCATGGGCCTTTCTACGGCGTTTGGCTGACATTCAAGCGCCTGATCCGTTGCCATCCCTGGGGCGGTTCGGGCTTTGATCCTGTTCCACCACCCAGGCGTCGTCATAATGTCCCGCCTTTGTCTCAGGAGAGAACGTCCACATGCAAGACGGAAAAAATTTGATCATTGCCATCCTGTTGTGTCTTGTCGTGGTTATGGGATGGAGCTATCTGGCCGAATACATGGGTTGGGTGCAGAAACCGGACCCTGCGGTGGTAGCTCAGCAACAGGCCGCTCAGCAGGCCGAACAGGAAAGGCAGGCCGCACGGCAGGCTGAAGAAAAAGAACGGGCTGCCATGCCCGTATTCACACCAGCGCCGGGGCGTGACATGACAGTGTCGTCCCCTTTGTACTCGGCCGTCATACATACAGGCGGTGGTACCCTTCGCTCCTTTACGCTGAAGCGTTATCGGGTGGGATTGGAGCCAGAATCGCCATTTGTCAATCTCGTGGACGCAAGGACCGCTACCGTAGCGCCACTGGGCCTGGTGATCAACAGTCAGCCCTCCTGGAGCACTGGCAAATGGGCCGTGGAAAATAAGGATGATATCCTTGAAGTTCCGGAAGATGGCGAGGCTACCTTGCAACTCGTGGGAGAAGTGGATGGCTTGCGCGTACAGCGTCAATTGATTTTCAATGCCGCCACCTATCTCATCAGCGAGAAGGTGCGTGTTGTCAACGCTTCAGATCAGACACGCAGCGTGCGCGTCAGCTACACGGTGGCCTCTGATGCCGGCAATGCCGGAGACAGCCGGTATGACGCCATGCGCATAGCCTGGGACAAGGGGGGAAGTCTTGAGGACGAAACCTCTGCGGAAACGCTGGAAAAATCCGGCGTACAGGCCAGCGGCAATATTTTTTGGGGTGGTGCCATGAGTACGTATTTCCTTGCAGCGGTGCTGCCTGGAGATCCGGAAAATGTTACCCTTAAGGGACGGGTACAGCAAAACGTGTACCGAGCTGCCCTGGAAGAGCCGGAATCCTCGCTGTTGCCTGGTCAGGAACGCGAATTTTCCGTTTCTTACTGGCTTGGCCCCAAGGACAGGCAGCAGCTTGCGGCTGTCTCAGACCAGCTGGTCAAAAGCATTGATCTTGGCATGTTTCACCTCATTGCCAAGGGATTGCTTTGGCTTTTGCAGTTTTTTTACAGTTATGTGCAAAACTGGGGTATTGCCATTATCCTGTTGACATTGCTTATCAAGGCGCTGTTCTGGCCGTTGACCGCCAAGAGCTACGCCTCAATGGAAAAGATGAAAAAGCTCCAGCCTCATATGGTGAAACTGCGTGAAAAGTATGGCAACAACAAAGAACAGCTGAACAAGGAAGTTATGGCATTGTACAAGACCTATGGCGTGAATCCCGCCAGTGGTTGCGTGCCGATACTTATTCAGATGCCAGTTTTTTTTGGCTTGTATCAGGCTTTATTGACAGCTATCGAATTGCGTCATGCACCCTTTATCACTTATTTGCCTGGGACGGATTTGCTTTGGTTGGCTGACCTTTCTTCTCGGGATCCCTGGTACATTACGCCCGTCATTATGGGGCTGACCATGTTTTTACAGCAAAAAATGAGTCCTCCGGCCACCGACCCCACCCAGCAAAAAATCATGATGTTTTTGCCCATCGTTTTTACCGTGCTTTTCTTGGGATTCCCGTCAGGGCTTGTGGTGTACTGGTTGGTGAACAATATCCTTTCTATAGCGCAACAACGCATGATGATGAAGAAGCTTGCCCAAAAAGCAAAGTAGCCTTGCCACAATGCAAGGGGGATGTATGGAAAATTTCAAGGAATTCAAGGGGAAGAGCCTTGATGAAGCTATAGAGGAAGCTTGCAGCTTTTTCAATACGGCGCGTGAAAAACTTGAGATAGAAATTATACAGGATGCCAAAACCGGCATTTTTGGGATTGTGGGGGCGTGCAAGGCCAAGGTGCGTGCACGGCGAGTGGAATTGCGTGAAGCTGTGGAGAGTATACTTGGCAAGCATGAAGGTAGCATTTCCCCTTTGGAAATGATTTTGGGTGATGACGAAGAGGATGAGACAGTTACATCGCCACCGAAATCATCTTCTGTGTCGAGGTCTGCTGCAAGACGTGGAGAAGGACGCCCCAAACGTGGCGCCGCATCGACTGCAACGGCAGAGAACGAGGGAGCTGAACTACGTGAACAGAAGTCTGCCGTCTCCGATAACGGCTTTCGCCCACAGGAAGAGAAGACGGCCGCAACAGTTCAGGAAAATACTGAGCGGATGCCAAGAAAGCCCGGTATTGAAAAATCGCAGGAACAGCGGGCCCGTGAGGATCAAGCCGAGGCTGCGACAGGGCGTCAGGCTTCTATGGAACCTATGGATCCTCTGGAAGAGGAGATGGACGCCGCTGCTGAAGATCTGCCTTTCACACCTCTGGAGCAGCTTGACGCTGCTCGTCTGGAAAGTCTGGTTCGTGAAACTGTGCGTCAGCTTATACGCCCACTCGTGGACGCGGAAACTCCGGTTGAAGTGCGCGTGGGCAATGGGCGTGTGTACGTGCATATTGCCTGTGATGGAGACAGCGGATTGCTCATCGGACGTGATGGACAAACCCTTGGATCATTGCAGTACATGGTATCCCGTATTGTTTCGCGCGGTATGAATGCCGCCGTGCGAGTACAGCTGGATGCAGGGGAATATCGTCGCAGACAGGACGGAAAATTGCGAGATATGGCTCTTTTTTTGGCGGAAAAAGTTCGTCAGACAGGACGATCCTATTCAACGCGGCCGCTTTCATCCTATCACCGTCGTATTGTCCATCTCTGTCTGCAAGATGTGCCTGATATCCAGACACGCAGCAATGGTGATGGACCGTTGAAGCGTGTGGTTATCATGCGTAAGAAGGAAGGGGTCTAGTCACCGTGTTAATGGGTGGATCGTAAACATGATTTCAAGCTCGACGGCTGACGTCGATACCATTGCAGCCGTAGCTACACCCCCAGGAGTGGGAGCTATTGGTATTGTGAGGCTTTCCGGTCCTGGGGCAAAGGATATTCTTTCTCACATTTTTTTGCCCCTTTCTCCAACTTTCGAGAATTTTCGCCCCTGGCGTTTGCATCGAGGGCGTGTGTTGGACTGGAACGGTTTTGCTCTTGACGACGTTTTGGCCGTGTTTATGCCTGCGCCGAGAACTTTTACCGGAGAGGATACTGCAGAAATCCACTGTCATGGTGGACCGGTGGTGGTACAGGCCGTGTTGGAAAGCGTCTTGCGCCATGGAGCACGTCAGGCACATCGGGGTGAGTTCTCGCGACGGGCCTTTGTAAACGGACGCATGGATCTGAGCCAGGCAGAGGCCGTGGCCGAACTTATCGCCGCTCCTTCACGTGAGGCTATGCGGTATGGAATGAACCGTCTCGAAGGTCTTCTTGGACAACGCACACGGGAACTCAGTGCGAAACTGGAGGCCCTTCGAGCTTCCTTATGTTTGGCTGTGGATTTTCCCGAAGAAGAGACGGAAGAACTGGAACCCACTGCCCTATGTGCCTCGATCGACGATGTCGTTTCCGCGCTTCAGCGTCTTTTGTCAGGCAGTCGACGTGCCAACGTAATTCAGCAGGGGGCTCAGGTCGTGCTGGCAGGGGCTGTCAATGCCGGCAAGTCCAGTCTGTTGAATGCGCTGCTGGGACGCAATCGTGCTCTCGTAACCGACATACCAGGAACAACGCGTGATTATCTAGAAGAATCGTGCGATCTCGCGGGACTGCCCGTGCGCTTGATCGATACTGCCGGTCTGCGACAGGGCGTAGGGCCTGTGGAGCGCCTGGGCGTGGCGCGCAGTAGAGAAAAAATGACTCAGGCGGATGCCGTTTTGTTGGTGCTTGACGGTGAGCGATTGGGTGAGGATGGCGCGTCGTCCACGTTCTGCCCTGATCCTGCCGCAGCCGAGGTCTTTGATGCTGTGGGGACGACGCCTTTGCTGGTCGTTTGGAACAAGTGCGACGTGTGCATGCCCGCTGTTTTTCCACCGTTCTGGATTGGGCAACACCCCTGCTGTGCCGTCAGTGCTCTTTCTGGAACCCATGTGGATGAGCTCGCGGCGAATTTGCGTGAAATCCTGCTTTCAGCTGCGGGGAAGGATCTTTCAGATGATGGGCTCGCTCCGAACGCCCGTCAGGCCTTGGCCTTGGAAGCCGCCCTTCAGGAATTGCAAGCCTTGAGGGCAGATGTGCTTGCCGGACAACCCTATGACTGTTGTGCCGTACGCCTAGAAATGGCGTGTGCCCACCTCGGAGAGGTAACAGGACTTTCCAGTCCAGCTGAGGTACTGGACAGTATTTTTGCGCATTTTTGTATTGGCAAATAATCTATTCTTTTCAAATAGATACAATATGTTTTATTTAACATATTGACCATCTCAACCGTTTCCGTTTTCGTGCCTGTAAAGCCATCCTGAGATCCTCTTGCCCTGGGTCAAATTTGCGTGCGTATTGACACAGCATGGCAACACGCGTTTGAACGTGCAGGTATATCCCGATATATCATGCCATACGACCTACGCCACGGGTTTGCAACGCAGCTCATTACAAATGACGCTGATATAAGAACAGTAGCGGCGCTTATGGGGCATAAGTCACCTGCTATGGTTCTTGAACACTATCAGCATGTTCTTAATCGACAAAAAAGAGAGGCTGTCGCCTCTCTTCCGACAATGCCAGAATGTGTGCAGTCTAATGTGTGCAAAAATTAAGGGGTTACGATCGACATCGTAACCCATTGGAATCTCTGGAGCCCTTGATCAGGATTGAACTGATGACCTCATCCTTACCAAGGATGCACTCTACCGACTGAGCTACAAGGGCGTATAACAAATTTAACATATACCAAAGAGCTTAGACTAGTCAAGAGTCACTGTTCATTTTTTCTCTTTCATTGTTACTATTCACAGCCGACTTGGCGTCGGCCAGAGGCTCAATACCCGCTGACGGATAATCTCGTTCAAGAGCTCAGTCTCCGCGTAGTAAGTATCCGACGGTTCATGTGTTGTTTTGAAACCTACGCACGAGACCGCACATTGACATGAGTCCTTAACAGTTCCCCGTGACGGGCCTGCGGGAGGAGTTGCACCTCCAAGTTCAAGCGCCCTGCCGGGCGCACCAACAGAAAAGGGGCTACGACCGTACTCGTAACCCCTTGAAATCTCTGGAGCCCTTGATCAGGATTGAACTGATGACCTCATCCTTACCAAGGATGCACTCTACCGACTGAGCTACA
>JAGAEE010000010.1 GCA_017613295.1 Desulfovibrio sp.
GACACAATAGACGGTGGTGCTGGCAACGACATCATCGTCTATGATGCCGCCGACGCGATAGACGGCGGTGAGGGCGTGGACATCCTCACCGGCACGGGCTCGGTGGAAGCGCTCCTTCAGGCTTCTTCGGAGAACGCCAGTAATGTGAGCAATGTGGAAGTGGCCGTCAACACCGTCGAGGTCACCGAGGACACGTCCCTGACGAATATGCAGGATGCGCTGAAGGACAGCGGTATCACGGTGACTACTGATGAGGACACGCAGGAGACAGTCGTGACCGTGGATGAGAGTAAGCTGACCATGAACACAGACTATACGGATACCATAGATTCCGATTCGGCGGAGGTGACCAAGGTCGTCATCGAAAATGGTTCCGTATAAACCAAGGTTCTTGACCGAATCGAAGATTGATTCATAAACGAAGGCCCTCCGTTTTGGGGGGCCTTCTTAACGTTGATCAGGAATACCTGATAATCCCCAAGCTCTCTGAATACGGTTGACAGAGGCAACGCCATAAGGCGATAGTCACTCGCAGCAAAAGTCGTGTTCAAAACTCACGCCAACAATCATCGAGTCACAGACGTTGTTTCATACTGCCCAGGGATGCCCATCCTGTTGGCTTTCATAAAGCTATGTGAATATGTTCAAGACCTTCCTCTTTACTCAAGGTTGACCTGTTATGATGGAACCCTTGGCCGAAGCTCTCCGTCCCTTTGTCCTCTCTCGCTGCCAAAAGAGCCCTTGCACAATTTTTCTCTCCGCCACGGATATGCATAAACGCGCCATCACTCGCCACGCTCATGCGGAAGCGGCAGAGACCGCCTGGGATGTGGCCATGGCTGCCCTGACAAGGGCTAGTAATGCGGAGAACATCAGCCCATCCATTCTTCGGGCAGATTGGGTAGTCGAGAGTGAAGCCGTCACTTGGGAGGAATTCCTGCGGCGAATGGAGGCAACCCGACGCAACTATTTCCGCCATGGCGTGGCCCTGACACGGGATTGGTCCTTGGCGTTCACCGAAATGGAATGCAACGCGAATGCCATGTTTTACGTGGCCAGCGACACGAACAGTAAGGGCCAGTTTAACGAGAGGAACGCCCAGGCCTGCTGCCGTCGCCGCTTCGAAAGGGACTGGCCACAGCTCGCACCGGATAGCCCGGTGACACTCTTCACCACCGAAGGGGCCTTTGTGATGTCGGGGGGAGGCGTCCTGCCCATCACTGGCAAGGGACTCGACGCAGGCCGACGCGACGTGCCGGAACCCACCCCGGAACTCTACATGCAGCTGGCCCATGGCGCGGCGCACTATCTGGCACGCCAGTGCAAGAAGGACGGTCGTTACGACTACGGGTGGTTTTCCTGTTTTGACAGGCCGATCCCCACCTACAACACCCTCAGACACATCAGCACCACCTGGTCTCTGCTGGAGGCCTACGGCGCCTTCAAAGAGCCCGCCCTGCGTGACGCCATCGTGCGCGCTACGGACGATTGTGTGAAAACATTTGCCCGGCGTAACGGCGAAGCCACCTATTTTGAGGATGTAGAGAGCGGAGAATGCAAACTGGGCAGCAACGGATGTGCGCTCATCATGCTCACGCGATATACGGAATTGTTGCACACCAAAAGGTATCTGCCGCTCATGCGCAGCGTGGCGAAAGGCATCCTCGCCATGCAGGAAGAAGACGGCGGCTTTGTGCATGTGCTCAACAGCAAGGATTTTTCTCTCGCTGCCCGACATCGCATTGTCTACTATGACGGTGAGGCCGTGTTTGGCCTGCTCAGGCTCTTTAGCATAAACAAGGATGAGACACTTCTTGCGGCTGCCCGACGCGCTTTTGACCATTTTATCGCAACCGATCACTGGAAGAATCACGACCACTGGCTCTCATATTCCGTGAACGAACTCACGCGCTACGATCCGCAGCCCAAATATTTTCAGTTTGGTATTCAAAATTTCAATGGCTACCTTGATTTTGTACGCAATCGCGACACGGCCTACCCGACGCTCCTCGAACTCATGCTTGCGGCCGATGAGATGCTGCGAAGGCTCGACGCCCTTCCCGAAATGGCGAACCTGCTTGCCCAGATAGACCGCCGTGATTTTACCGAAGCTCTCGAAAGTCGGGCTCATCAGCTCCTTAATGGCTACTTCTGGCCTGAATTTGCCATGTTTTTCAAGAATCCCGCTAAAATCGTGGACAGCTTTTTTATCAAGCACCATGCGTTTCGCGTGCGCATTGACGACGTGCAGCATTTTTTGACCGGTTTCATCGGGTACGCCGAATGGCTGCAAGAGAAGCTGGCTGTCACGACTTCTGGTGTCCAGAAGACCTTTCCATACTATCGCATCAACTTCCCCGAGAGTGCGCTTCAGAGCGAGCCAGGTCACTGCTGGGGTGCGGCACAGCTTGCCGAAGCTGCCAGCGGAACCTGGCACACGGCACCTCCCCCAAATTGGTACGCCAATGCGATCATCTCCAGCATGGGCTATCTGCCACTGGTGCCAGAGCCTGCCGTGTTCGTGGCCACAACGGCGGCCCATTGCGCTCACCATTTGCGCATCAGGGCCAAGGGTACCTGGGATTCACACACCATATTGCAAAAAAACTGGCAACAATTCATCGGTGCCATTGTGGAGCATCCAGTAGATGGCGTGCCAAAGACCTTTCCTCAGCTTGTCGTCAGGGACGGCTATAAAGCCCTCATGGAACTTGGCATGGCGGCCCGTCAGCGTTTTAAGGGAAAGGTCATAGGCGTCACGGGAAGTGTGGGGAAGACCACCACCTGTGACATGCTGCGGTATGTCCTGGAAGCTCAGGGAAGTGTTATGGCCACCTACGCCAGCCACAACAACAAGATTGGCGTACCCAGTGTCTTTGCCAGTGTCCCGGCAGACGCCAATTTTGTGGTCCTGGAGATGTCCATTCCTTCCTTCGACATGATCGGCGGATCTTGCAGCCAATACCTCAGGCCACACGTGGCGATGGTGACACAGATAGCGGAAGCTCATCTCGATCAGTGGAAAACCCTAGAAAACGTCGCCCGTTTGAAGGCGCGCATTTTTGATGGCATTGATCCCGGGGGATATGCCGTCATCAATGGAGATATGCCCTGCAGAGACTATTTTGTGCAAAAAGCCCGGGGCCATGGTCTTGAGATTGTCCTCTATGGCTCGCAGCCTGACGCCCGGGTCCGTCTGTTGGACGTGGACAGTGAAGGCATGCGTTTTTGCGTGGATGGCAGTGAACGCTCTGTTTCCCTGGCTGCCAGGGGCAGACACATGGCCATGAATGCCTGTGGAGTTATGGGCGTTTTGCTGGCCCTGGGCCTGGAAGTGGAGGAAAACCTGGAGCGACTGGCGTCTTTCAGAGCCATTGCCGGGCGAGGTCGTCTGTTTCAGGTGTTGTTTGAGGGGAAGCGGGTGTCCGTCGTTGATGAGTCCTACAATGCGAGCCCGGCTTCCATGCGTGCGGCCCTGGAGACCATGGCACTCACGC
>JAGAEE010000074.1 GCA_017613295.1 Desulfovibrio sp.
AAACGCAACGGTGAGGACAGCATGGCGAATTGCACGCCTTCCTCTTCGGCATGCTCCACCTCCTCACGACGGGCGGGCATCTCCGCTCTGGTACGACGATAGACCACGTGCACGCTTTCCGCCCCCATGCGCAGGGCCGTTCGGGCCGCATCCATGGCCACGTTGCCAGCCCCAAACACCGTGACATGCTTGCCGGGATAGGCGGGCGTGTCGTGACGGGGAAAATCCCAGGCTCTGCCGAGATTGACCCGAGTGAGATATTCGTTGGCGGAGAAAACGCCCACCAGATTTTCGCCAGGCACGCCGAGAAAAACTGGAAGGCCGGCCCCAACCCCGATGAAAACGGCATCGTATTCCTTCGTCAGATCGGCCACGTCCACGGTGCGCCCCCCCACATTGTTCAGGTGGAAGGTCACGCCAGCGCCGCGCAGGCCGTCGATTTCCGTCCTTACCACGTTCTTGGGCAGGCGGAAGGCCGGGATGCCATAGACCAGCACACCACCAGGCTCATGCAGGGCCTCAAACACGTCCACCTTGATACCCGCCGACGCACAGACACCGGCACAGGTGAGGGAGGAGGGACCCGAGCCGATGCAGGCCACCTTTTTGCCTGGAAGCGGTTTGGCACAGGCCGTGCCGCCGGTGACCTGCTCACAGGCGCTGGCGGCAATATGCGTGTCAGCCACAAATCGCTCAAGACGACCGATGGCAACGGGCTGGCCCTTCTTGCCAAGGACACACTTGCCCTCACACTGATTTTCCTGAGGGCACACACGGCCGCACACGGCGGGCAAGCTGTTGGTAGACTTGATGACGCCATAGGCGGCCTCAACATCCCCCCGGGCCACATGCCCGACAAAGTCGCGAATCGGCACTTCCACGGGACAGCCGGTCACACACAGGGGTTTCTTACACTGCAGGCATCGGGAGGCCTCTTGCATAGCCATTTCCGCAGTATAGCCCAGGGCCACTTCATCAAAGTTGGTGCAACGCACCTCGGCGGGCTGACAGGGCATGTCAACACGGGGTCTGCTGGTTTTAGTTTCCATGACTGGCCCTCCATTGTTCCAGAGACACGGCTTCCTGTTGCCTAAAGGCCGCCAGACGACGACGCAATTCCGCAAAATCCACCGCATGCCCGTCAAATTCCGGTCCATCCACACAGGCAAATCTCGGTTTGCCGGCCACAGTCACGCGACAGGCACCACACATGCCAATGCCGTCCACCATGATGGGATTGAGGCTGACGGTGGTTTTGACACCAAAGGGGCGCGTGGTGTCCGCCACGGCTGACATCATGGGCACAGGGCCAACGGCCACCACCTCGAAAACGTCCCTGTCCTCCTTCAGCCTATCGTGAAGCAACTCCGTAACAAGCCCCTTGTGCCCGTAGCTGCCGTCGTCCGTGGAGACGAGCAGCTCGTCCACAAAAGCGCGCAATTCCTGTTCAAAAAGCAGCAAATCCTTGCTGCGAGCTCCGATAATGGCCACCACGTGATTGCCGACATGGGAATGCCCCTTGGCAATATGGTGCATGGCAGCAACACCCGTGCCACCGCCCACACAGATCACCGTCCCGTGCCGTTCAATATTCGTGGGACGCCCCAGAGGCCCGCAGACATCATGTATGTCGTCGCCCTCGCCCAGGGTT
The DNA here is from genome assembly GCA_017613295.1 of Desulfovibrio sp. Lineage (GTDB taxonomy): Bacteria > Desulfobacterota > Desulfovibrionia > Desulfovibrionales > Desulfovibrionaceae > Desulfovibrio. Next base: position 1,652 of record JAGAEE010000074.1, read on the forward strand.
TCCAGAAGAGCCGTGCTCTTGCCCATAACCAGATAGACGATGGTGATGGTGCCCTCTTCGGGATTGGTGTCGGCTACGGTCAAAGGAATACGCTCTCCGGTCTCGCTCATGCGCAACATGACAAAATGTCCGGGACGTGCCTTTCTGGCAATTTGCGGAGCTGCGAGAACAAGCTTGCTGGTTTTGCCAGGTATCAGGATTTGCTTGTGCAATATACGTGTCGGCATAAACTCTCCTTGCCATCAGCTGATAACAGTGGCATCCTCGGCACGAAACGGGTGACTTGCAAGCCGCTGTTGTTTTTGCATTCTATACCCGGTTCTCTCTTTTCACAAAACCTCTTTTTTGGGTTTTTTGAGAATTTTCTGAAAAAAGGCCTAATGGAAAACCGCCTACGTTCCGATAAGGCCTTCGACGAGTGGGTAAAGCACCATTTATTCTAGGAGGTCGGACTCAGCCATCCCCTTTTGCAAGGAAGCAGTGATCCATTCACGGAGGAATGGTCATGTCGCAACGTATTGGTGACGCGATCCAGACTGGAATATCGCCGCCCGAATATGTCGGTACCCTCATGTATGACCGCGACCTGGCGCTCGTTGAGAGGTACCTTGCCGTTCTGGAAGACAACAGAAAGGCATGCCGCTCGGATTTGACCGACGCGGATATGGCGCTTGATATGGCAGGCTTTGTGCGGCACAGGCTGCACAACACATTGCCACACCCGCGAATGTCAGCGGCATTGATGGCATTGGCCCTGGTGCGGCGCGTACCTGACGCGCCAGAACAGTAGGGACGGGTTCCGACCCGCCGCTGTAGCCGCCTTGCAGCACTGGCGGTTACGGCCCCGGTTCTTCCAAGAACCGAGACACACTATCTGCTGGACGGCTCCAGGATGGAACCGTCAAACTTGGAAACGTCCATGCCTTCCCACCAACGGCCCTGTCCGTTTTAGGGAAGCATAACCACAACATCACTTTTCCGTGACATGATGGGTTGCATGGCGTCCGAACCTCCGCTTTTCCCCCTCGTTTACGGCGGGATGGAACGAAAGTTCCACCCCGCCTTTATTGTGCCTTGGAACGGCTTGAAAAGACATAATAAAAAGCGCAGAGCTCTCACGTCCCTGCGCCTATTTTTGCCGCCTCGACTCGGCATCTGTCCCTTGGCAGGCAACTTCTCGGCACTGCCTGCCAAGGACATGCTGGAACGCCTATTTTTTGTCGGTCGCCCCGCCGTTATTGTCGTTCTTTTGCGGTGTCTCTGCCTTCGCCCCTTCGCCGGAAGTTTCAGGCGCGGCGGATCCGCTTTCCTTGTCCGCTCCGGGCATCACGGGTTTGAATTCCAGCTTCTGCTTGTTCACCGCTTCCAACACATCATTGGTGACATCCACCTTGGGATCAAAAGAGACTGCCGCCTCTGAGCCGATAATGACGGCATAGCCCTTTTGAACGCGGTAAGCGTTCAGAATGCGCTGCACGGCGTCATACAGTACATTGACGACATTCTGCTGCTCCGCCTGCATGCGCTGCTGAGCGGACATGTAAACGGTCTGCATTTCCTTCTGAGCGGCTTCGTCCTTGGGGTTGGCCTCCAGCTTTTTCTGAACCTCATTGAGCCTGTTCTGCATCTCGGTTTGCAGACCTTCCAAGAATTTCACTCCCTCCTTGCCCGGTTCGCTGTCACGCATGACACGCGCCAGATCCACCACGGCCATTGTTGGCTGCGACGTGGTCTCGGACTGCTGACAGGCGAACAAAAGGCACCCTGACAAAAGCATTGGCAAAAAAAGCAAACGAATACGCATGACGGTACTGACTCCTCTCTCCCTATTCTGCCCTGGACAATGGCTGACATGCCTCACGCAAACGCTTCATGCGCCGACCGTAGGGCGTCGGTTGCGCACGGCGATATACTTGCCCCGCGGTTGATGTACGTTGTTTTTTCCACGTCTACAAGTCTTTTCCGCCACGGCGAAACGTGGCGGCACCGTGGCGTGCTTACACGCCGTCAACAGCGGTTCAAATCCGCTTGGGGACGCCACCAAAGAAATCAGGCAGTTACGAGTAAAATCGTAGCTGCCTTTTCTTTTTCCTTGCCAACCTTTTGCTAACCACTCGCGTAATCGTTGTCTGAAGCGGTTTCACGAAGATTTAGTCAGTCCGAGTCATGGTTAGCACACTGTTAGCACCTTCCCTATCATGAAGGCAGGAGATTCAGTGCACCCCTGTTAGGGAATCTGCAAAGGGACAATCCTCTGAAATCAGGTATTTTATTAGCAGCTTGCCTTGTGATGCTAAAAAGATACTTTCCTGTGTACGGAGCCATTGGAAAATAGAAAATTCCCTTCATTGGACACTAGACGTTGTTTTCCATGAAGACGCTTCCAGGATACGCAAGGATCATGGCCCCGCTAACTTTGCCA
>JAGAEE010000075.1 GCA_017613295.1 Desulfovibrio sp.
CAACACGATTTGGCACGGGCGGTGCGTCCTCTACATTGAGAATACGCGGCGTGATGAGCACCAGCCGTTCCATCCGGCTGTGCTGCAGCTTGTCCGAACCAAAAAGACGCCCAAGAAGCGGAATATTCTTGAAACCGGGTACACCAGACTCGTTGTCACCCTGTTTCTCATGATAATAGCCCGCAATAAGCAGGCTCTGCCCTTCACTGACAATGGCCTGCGTGTTGATTTTTGTCTGTTTGATGGGCTCCGGCTTGTTGCTGCTCACGGTAAACGTCGAGGTATCGTCGTTGCGGTTGTCCTGCACTGTGACAATGAGCTTGATGGCGTCCGGCAGCACGGTGCCGTCAGACAGCACGCGCCCGGGAATAATGTGCGGCGTCACCTTGAGTACGGTTCCCGTCTCCACCTTGAAAAGGTCCGTCGCCTGATAGCCTGACACAGGAATGTAATAGGTGTTGGTGTTCTCCAACGTGGCCTGCACGTTATCCGTGGTCAGCACGGAAGGTTTGCCCAGCATGCGGGCGACCCCATCTTCTTCCAGTGCCTTGACACGGGTGAGGAAAAAATCCGTGCCGCGCGTGTATAGCGTTGAAAAAGAGAGACCGGCATCCGACGCAGCCCCGACTGGTGGCATCGTGCCCTGGGCCGCAGCAGCGCCGCCGGCTCCCCCCAGGGTCCAGCCGTTGCCAAGGTCTGCCCCGCCCTGGAAGTTCACCCCCAGCTCGCGTTGGTAATTGCTGTCAATGTCCACAATGGCGGCGTGTATTTCCACCAGACGTACGGGCTTGTCCAAATCCGCGATGACGCGGGCGTAATACTCCATTCGATATTCCGCGTCCGTCACCACCACGGCATTGACGCGCGGGTCGGCAATGATGTTGACCTGTGACGACTGTTTGCCGCCTTTATCTGGCCCCACGTTTTCCTGCGCAGTTCCCGAGGATGGAGAAGAAGCTTGCGCCGAGGATTTTCCCGCCGCCAGGCCCGACCCCAGAAGACCCTGCTGCGCGGCAGACGCCCGTGAAATCGTAGACTCTGTCGCCGGGCCTCCATTGACCATGGCCTGAAGAATACTGGCCACGCCGGGCACCGTCACAAGCGTGTCATTGCTGCTGTTAACCTGCTTGTCCTCAGCCCAGGCATTTTTCAGGGGAAAGACACGCATGGTCACGCGGTTTGTCTGCGCCTGTTCCATGGAGGCCAAGGCCTGTCGCAACTGGTCGATGTAAAAACCCGGCGCCTGAACAAAGAGGATATTCTTCTCCTTGAGCAATTTGTGTGTCAGCTGCGGCGAAAGAATGTCTGCTTCCCTGAAAAGCGACAAGAGAGTCTCGGCTTTGACGATGGCAGGCGCCAGAAAGGCTTGCTGCATTTCCGACTGGGCATAGAAATTGATGGTTCGTCCCTGACGAAACCAGCGAACCTGATACGCGGCGCCCATGCTGGAGAGAAAATCGTAAGGGTTGGTCTGGTCAAACGTGCCGTTGATCTCACCCGTCAAAGCAGGACTGACCACGGCGTTGTAGCCCTCCACACGGGCAAACTCGGCCAGCACGGAAGACAAGGCCTCGTTCTGGGCCACATGAGTGAAGGGCACAAGAAAGAGCCGCTGCGGCGCAGAACGGTGATTGGACGGTTTGGCTTGAACCGACGTTGTCAGCAGCAGTACCGCCAGCAGTATGAAAACAAAATAGGCAGCCCGCCGCATCAGAGTCTGAGGCCGGAAAAAACGCCGGCGTTGAAGAGAGCGTTCATGTCTGTTCCCCGAGGATCCGATTGGCCCAGCACGCCTTTCCACCATGAAAGGTCATTGAGCCATTCCTGAACTTCGTTCACAAAGCGTTCCGTGTCAAGCCCCAAGGGAACGGAACGGAAGCAGACAAGACGTGCTTTTGTGACATCCCCTTCACCCGGCACGGAAGATTGACCCGGCTCCTCCACGGTCAGGATGGAGGGGCGTTCCCTCAGAGCCGCCATCTGCATGCGAACAGCCCTGTCACAAACGGCCACGCTCTCGGATTCCGAATCTGGAAGTTCAACCACCACCCCGCGCATGATGCCCATTCTGTCGCCCAGCGAGAAAAACATGGCGTCCAAACCGCCTTCAAGCGAAACCCGCCAGACTCCGGCTGAATCTGGATTTTTCAGGGAAGACCATCCCGTGGTCTCAACCAGGGCGCGCATATGCTCGGCCATGACTGGCATGCGTTACTCCCCTTTGTCCATGCCCGAGAGCACGGCCTCGGCCTTGTCCATAATGGCCTTGTGCTCAGCATTGTTCTTGTCACCCAAGGTCAGGACGGCTTGCAGGGAAACCTTGGCATCCTCCGGCTTTCCCTGCTTGAGAAGGCAAATGGCGCTGTAATAGAAGGGTGCCGGGTCTTCCAGGGATGTGTAGAGTGCCGCCATCTGGTAAGCCTCAAGAGCGCCGTCATAGTTTTCCAGAGCCTGACGGCAGGCGGCCAAACCCAGCCAGTGCGCTTCATTGTCGTTGGCATAGGCGGTCAGCCAGCGAAAAAGCGTTTCGGCATCTTCGTATTTGCCTGCCGCATAGAGCTGATGGGCCAAGGCATAGCGAGCCTCAATCATGCCCTTCTTCATGCCAAGGATACGGTACAGGGGCTCGCCGCGGATGAGGGCGTCGCGCACATCGTCCAATTCCTGTGGAGAGAGGCCCAGCGTTTCTACCCCCACCTTCTGCACAGATTTTTTCAAGGACTCCAGAAACTTCTGCACGGCATCTTTCTGTTCATCATTGTTGTTCACCATATGGTGTATCCTTTGGTTACAGGCAGGGTGTGGTTCACTTCTAGAAAAAAAGCAGTATATGTTGAAAATAATATTTTTACTCTCTACTATTATTTCCTTGGAGTTGCAAGTAACATGGAGAATAAGGCGCAGCGGCATTTGCCTCTACCACTGCCCTGTGGGGTTTTCCTGCGAGTGTGTAAATCAAACCACGCCGCCATGCAAATAAAATTTTGAAGGCTCATTCTCGCCATGTCAGACGAATGCGGCGTACGCCTTACCCCCTACTGTCCCTTGGCCAGGCCG
>JAGAEE010000076.1 GCA_017613295.1 Desulfovibrio sp.
CCACCATGTTCATGACATCACCGCTGGAGTTCACCATCTTTCCCTCACTGCTGCTGGTGACAACGCTGCTGCGCCTGGCCCTCAACGTGGCGTCCACGCGTCTCATCCTGCTCAACGGCAGTGCCGGTCCCAACGCTGCTGGCGATGTGATCATGTCATTCGGCCAGTTTGTCGTCGGCGGCAGCTATGTGGTGGGCGGGGTCATTTTCATGATCTTGTTTATCCTGAACAAGGTCGTCATCACGGCGGGCACCACGCGCATAGCGGAAGTGGCCGCACGTTTCACCCTGGACGCCATGCCCGGCAAACAGATGGCCATTGAAGCCGACCTCAACGCCGGCCTTATAGATGAGCAGGAAGCCAATGATCGCCGTGCCGGACTGCGCAAAGAAGCCGATTTTTACGGCGCCATGGACGGTGCGTGTAAATTTGTCTCCGGCGACGTCAAGGCCGGCATGTTCATCACCCTAGTCAATCTTGTGGGCGGCATCATCATCGGCGTCGTCCAACAGGACATGGACTGGAACTCGGCTCTGACCACCTACTCGCTGCTGACCATAGGCGACGGTCTGGTGTCCACCATCCCCTCCATCATCGTTTCCACGGGCACGGGCCTGCTGGTTTCCCGCGCCGCTGCAGAAGCCAAAATGGGCGAGGAATTCCTGGCCCAGCTCACTTTCAACACCCGTGCGCTGCGCATGGTGGCGGGCGTGCTGCTGCTCTTTGCCATGGTTCCCGGCCTGCCCACCATCCCCTTCCTGCTTCTGGCCACAGCCATCTATGTGGCCTCACGGCTCACGGCCCAAACCGAGGAAGAGGAAAGCAAGAACGGCAAAAGTGGTTCCTCCTCAAATAATTCCAAGGGAGGCAAATCCTCCTCTGGCACGGCCGACAGTCCTGAGGAAGTTCAGGCCCTCCTGCCTCTTGATACCCTGGAACTGGAAGTGGGTTACGGACTCATCCCGCTGGTAGACGAGGAACAGAGCGGTAACCTGCTCGCCCGTATTCGTTCCATACGCCGTCAGTTCGCCCTGGATATGGGCGTGGTCATCCCGTCTCTGCACCTGCGTGACAACCTCCAGCTCAAGCCCGGACAATATTCCCTGCTCATCAAGGGCAACCAGGTGGCCTCGGCGGAAATTCTTGTAGATCACTTTCTGGCGATGGACCCCGGCAATGTCACCACGAGGATTAACGGCATTGAAACACGGGAACCGGCCTTCAACCTGCCCGCCCTGTGGATACCGGACAGCCAGCGGGAAGAGGCCATGCTGGCCGGATATACCGTGGTGGATCCGGCAACGGTTATCGCCACACATTTGACGGAAGTATTCAAGCGTCATTTGGCTGACTTTCTTGATCGCCAGGCCGTGCAAGGCCTGCTGGACACCCTTGGCAAGCATGCTCCCAAGGCTGTGGAAGACCTCGTACCCAATGTTCTGCCCCTGGGAGTCATACAAAAGGTCCTTCAAACCCTGGTACACGAAAACGTGGGTATCCGTGACATGCTGACCATCGTGGAAACCCTGGGAGACTTCGGCCCCACCGTCAAAAATCCGGACATGCTTGCCGAATACGTTCGTGAAAAACTGTCACGTTCCATTGTGCGTCCATATCTTGACAGTCAGGGTACCCTGCCCGTAATGACCCTCGCGCCCGACGCGGAACGCATGGTACAGGAGGGCATACGTCAGGCCGACAATGGTACCACCTTCCTTTCACTCAACCCGGCGGCCGCCCAGCGACTTGTAAACAATCTCAGCAAGGTCGCCGATAACGCGGTCAACACCGACGGCCAGCCAGTGCTGTTGGTCATGCCGCTCATACGTCCGCATCTGGCACAGATTGTCACACGCTTCCTGCCCACAGTGCCCGTAATCTCCCAAGCGGAAATTCCTCCAGACATACGCTTGCAGTCTGTGGGCATTGTCTCCGCCGCATGACGCCAGCCCCCCAATTCAGGCAACTGACGGGGGGTGTTTGCTTGTCTCGCCCTAACTGATTTTGGTGTTATTCCAATATGCATTCACAGTTGGCCCCATATTTGCATATTAATCTGTAACATCGTCAAACAGACGACAGAGCTGTAACACGCAACTTTTTCCGCGCCAAAGGATTGGGTTATGCAGGTCAAGACGTTCACAGGAACCTCCTCGCAGGAGATACTGGCCAGAATCAAGGCCGAGATGGGGCCTGACGCCGTTATCCTTGGCAATCGCACCTATCGCAGAAACGGAGAGGTATGCCACGAAATCACTGCCGGGCTCGATCGTGCTGCGGCAGAAAATTCCACACCCGGTGGAACGCCTCCTTCCGGCTGGGGAGAATGGCACAAGGAATGGATGCAGATCAAAGATCAGCTTTTCGCCCTGATGAAGCCAGCCATTCAACTCGAACGGCTCACGCCGCGCCAGCGTGTCGCCCTGGAATACCTACAGCGCGAAGGCGTTTCCGACGCGGTGGCCGTGGGGCTCTACCAGAGACTTCTGGCAGAACCTGGATCTTCCGTGCTGGAATGCCTCTGTTCCATGGTGCCCGTGAAGGCATGGGGGGCGGACAACTGGGGTCAACACATACATCTGATGACAGGCCCCTTCGGATTTGGCAAGACCACCACGGCACTGCGTTTCGCCTTGCAGCTACGTCGCGACAATCCCGAAGCACATATCGCCTTTGTCAATGCCGACTGCCTGCGCGGCAACGGCAGACTGGTATTGCGGCACTGGGCGGAACTTTCCAATTTCACCTATATGGAAGCACCGGACAAAAACGCCATGGATCGTGCACTTCAGGCCACCGCCGATGCCGATACAGTTTTTGTGGACGTGCCCGGGCTCGGTCGCGGCAACAGCATGGATCAATGGCGCGCTCACATGGGGTTAGACGTTGTGGACGCAGCCACACACCTGACACTCTCGCCCTTTTTCGACGCCATGCAAACCGAAGCCTTCCTGCAACGCTACAAATCGCAGGGCCCCGGCTCCATTGTCTGGACCAAACTGGACGAAGCAGTCAGTTTTGGCAGTATTGTCAATATTGCCTGCGCCTCGGGACTGCCCATTTCAGCGCTGTCCTACGGTGCGGAACTGAAGGAAAGCCTTGCCCCGGCCACAGAGCCTCTGGTATGGCGCCTTGTTTTCAAAAGGCAACTTCCCGGTCAAAATGCCTGACGGCCTTTGACCAAAACATCGGGAGACTTGGATGAGCGGCTCTTTTCCTCTGGTATTTTCCGTCACTTCAGGCAAGGGCGGCGTTGGCAAGACCAATATTTCGGTCAACCTCGCTATCAGTCTGGCAAAGCTCGGCAAGCACGTGGTGCTGTTGGATGCCGACCTCGGCCTGGCCAATGTGGATGTCATTCTCGGTCTGACACCGCAAAAAAACATTTTTCACCTCTTTCACGAGGGGGCCACACTGAACGACATTCTTTTTCCCACGCCCTACGGCTTCTCCATTCTGCCTGCGTCGTCCGGCATGAGCGAAATGCTCACCCTTTCCACCGGCCAAAAGCTTGAACTGCTGGAAGCCGTGGACGAAATGGAAGACGATTTGGACTACCTTATCGTCGATACGGGCGCGGGCATCAGTGACAATGTACTGTATTTCAATATGGCGGCTCAGGAACGCCTGGTGGTGCTGACC
>JAGAEE010000077.1 GCA_017613295.1 Desulfovibrio sp.
AATCATGGCGGCGGTTTCAAAATAGAGCCCCTTCATCCCCGCCAGCACCGCTGCGCTGTCACCGTCCGTCTGCGCACGCGTCATGGTGAAAAGCACCCACGTGCTCCAGCAGAAAGAAGCGGCAGCCCCCAGCGACACCAACGTGTCCATGTTAGGCGAGCCGTGGGCGAGTCCGCGCAGGCCGTTGATGAAGAATTTCTGGTTTATGACCATGACGGCGGCAGTGAGCAGCAGCTGCGCAAGGCCCATGGCCGTATGGTTGTCATCGAAAAAGCCGGGAAGAGGCCAGTCCCACAGCATGTGCCCCATGCTCATGTAGAGCAAGGGGATCAGCAAGAGCAGCGACCAGATGAGCCGAAGGCGCAGGCGGGGCGTTTCCGTGTCCTCCAGCGGATCTGCCTTGCCTGATGGCCCTGTTGGAGCGGCAGAGGCAGCCTCCACAGGTTGAGCGCCATACCCGGCGGCTTCAACGGCTTTGACTATGTCGCCGGTCGCCGCTTCGCCTTCCACGCCCATGCTGTTTGTAAGCAGGTTCACCGCACAGGATGTAACTCCCGGCACGGCGCTAACGGCCTTTTCCACACGCGCAGAGCAGGCCGCACAGCTCATTCCGGTGACGGTAAAAGTTCGCATGTTTTTCTCCCGCTTGATGGTGACGGTTACAGCTTGTCCACGACGGTAATGCGACTGCGTATCATGCCCATCCAGCAGCTGAAGGTGAAGATTCCGGTCTTTGTGGGCGTGAAAGTGATGGTGTTTTTCCCAGGCACAAGCTTCTTCGCTATGCCCAGTTCCGGGGCGAGAATTTCATTGTTGCAGCCTATAAGTTTTTCATCCGGAACCATCAGCGTCCAGGTTACGGGCAGATCCCGCTGGACCACTATTGGTTCATAGGCGTCATAGTCGGCAAAGGAAGTCACCGCCTGTCCGGCATTAGTACGATGTGCCCTCGCGCCGGCATCAATTTGAGTTGATCCGGTCATGGACAGGGCGCTGGGGGAAAGACCGCGCAAAACGAGACCATTGTGCACCATCCCCAAGCCAAGGAAGAGAACCAGGACGGCAGCAATCTGAAGCAAACGCCCCCTGCCATAACGTCCCAGCCCGCCTGTTAAAAGGGAAAGGCCCAGCATGGCCGGCATGGTGCCAAGGCAGAAAATGGCCATGGCGCAGGCTCCTTCCCAGCCGTTTCCCGTACCGAGAGCATAAAGCTGCATGGACTGAAGAGGTCCACAAGGCATGAGGCCGTTGGCAATTCCTGTCAGGAAGGGGCCACGCCAGCCACCTTGCCCACCAGTCCGTTCTCTTGCCAGAGATTGTATTTTTTCAGCCAGCCAACGCGGGGGACGAGGTTGCAAGGGCCGCAACATGGCAAAAAAGCCAAGCATGTTCAGGGCCATGAGCAACATGAACACTCCAGCCGCCAGCATGATGGCACCCCGCGTACCTTGGGTAAGCGTCAAGCCCGCGCCGAGGCTCCCGACAAGTCCACCGATAGCGCTGTAAGAAATCAGGCGACCTGCCTGATAGCAAAGGGACGACCTCCGAACTGAAGACGCCTGCCAGACGCCAACAAAGCCTTGGGTCATGGCGATGCCACCGCACATGGCCAGACAATGCAGCGAGGTCAGCAGGCCAACGCCAAACAATGCCCATAAGCTGGACGCCGTGCCAGGAGAAGGGAAATATCCTGTCCACTGCCCGGGTAATGCGCGCTCCATCAGGCAGAAGGCAAGAATCACAAAACCCAGCACGCACAGCCTTTGCGCCGCCGTGCACATCCTTGAGAATGAGTTTTCTCCATTCGGCGGTACCGGTTGATAGCCCGCCTTACGGATGGCTTCCTCCAGTCGTGGACGCGACAGGTTATCCCCGTATCCCGACAGGAAGGTGACTTCCCCCCATCCGCCGCTGAAGCTGGCTCGGGCCGACGCCACACCGGGCACGGAGGCAAGCGCCTTCTCCACTGCTTTTTCGCAGTGGGGGCATGTCATGCCCCTGATGCTGATGCGCAAGGGGGGTTCGGGCATTACAGTCCACGCTTCCAGTTGCGAAAGGCTTTGACGTGGGCCATCAGCACAGCAGCCGAAATGACGATGTCCCCTGAAGCCGTAGCCTCCACTCCTGGCACGGCCAGAGGATTACAGCCATGTGCCGCGCTGCCGACCTGTTCTGCAAGAAAGAAGTTGCCGCAGTTCCGGCACACTACGCCGCCCTCCTGCGGGTCGAAATAAGCGCGAGGAGCTCCGCTGCAAACCTGGCAGGTATTGAAGGCCACACGCACCTTGTTGTCCATAGCTCGGATGGCAAGGATTTCCATGCGATTGCCGTTCTCAACCAGAGGAATGAATACCGGTTTATGAGCGATACGGTCCGTATGGATGGTCAGGTTGCCCTGCGTGTCCGTTCGCCAGGCCTCGTTATCTTGAGAAAACGTTACGGTAGCTGAAAAGATACATAACAGGCTCAACACTGCTATCAGGATCGAGAACTTAATGTATTTCAGTTTCGTCATGTGGAAAATCCTCATTTTCTACGGAGTTACAGTGAGTTTCAAAAACGGTCTTGCCAAATTCATAAGTACTGAATAATTGTGGTCTATTATTTCAAAAGGTTATAAAGAAGAAATGAATAATAAACTATAATAAGGGTCCCATAATCCATACGCAAAGGATGTCTAATCTATGGAATTAGACACTTCTTTAGGCATGAGTGCGATTCAGGCTTCCTACTCCGCAAAGATTGGACCAGCCTCGTCCAGGAAAAGCGGGGGATGCGGCTAAACCCTTCTGTCGGGGGCAGAAAGTCGTTTGCCATGGAAGACGTACGGCCTCTTTGGTTTGTTCCACTGGTACAGCTGGAGTTCATGATTCCTCCAACTCTTTCAGGCGGTCGCGTGCGAAATCAAGACTCGCGTCTATTTCAAGGGCGGCCTTCAGATGCCGTGCCGCATTGTCCCGGTCGCCAAGTTTCGCCTCGCAGATACCGAGATTGGCCAGATCCATGGCTGAGCCTTTGTCTATCTTTAGAACGGCGCCAAATGCCTCTGCGGCCCGTGCATAGTCGTCCGTCTTGAAGCGGGCGACCCCCAACAGGTTGCCGTATTCCTTCATCTCGGGGCAGAGAGTGAACGCTTTTTCAAGCATGGGGATAGACTCTTTCCATCTGCCACGCAGGGTGTCGACGTAGCCGTGATAGAAGGCGACGAGCCCGCCAGCATCGTCATCCGGCTGAAGGGGAAGAGCTTTCTCGAAGAAATCTTGGGCGGCGTCATGATCGTCCGCCCGCATGGCGAGCATGCCGCGGAAGAAAGGCAGAAAGTGCGCGCCGGGGTAAGCCTTTTCAATGACGGCGAGCCCCTTTTCCGCCTGCTCCACATCACATTCCTCAACGAGCTTGCGGCCGGTGAAGAGACCGATGCTCTGGTGCCTGTCCCTTTCGCGGAAGGAAAGACCTGGCACGATGGTGTAGTGTGCCGGGATTTGCAAGTCTGCCCTTGACGTGCGGACGGTGTAGACCTTGAGCGGGGCGAGAGCGCGTATCGCGGTGAAAAGCTCGTCCCGGATGTCGCGGAACTCCACGGAGGGCAGGGTGGCTAGCTCCGTCTGCGGTCCGTCGAGCAACCAGCCGATAGTGTCCAGATTCGTGAATTTGGGAAGGCCAGATGCCTCGTAGCAGGCATTCGTGCAGAAATTCCCGGCAAGCTGGGCGACTTCGGTGACGGCCCGAATGGCTGCCTTGGCTGGCGTCGCGGCCGTGCCGGCTGTGAAGAC
>JAGAEE010000078.1 GCA_017613295.1 Desulfovibrio sp.
GGCGTCGGGCAAGCCGTGGGGGGGCGGCAGACGGTGGACAATGGCTTCGAGCACCGCCTCCACGCCCAAGCCCGTCTTGGCGGACACGGGCAGGGCGTCTTCACAGTCCAGGCCGATGCTTTCCTCAATTTCGGCCTTGACCCGGGACACATCCGCGCTGGGCAGGTCTATCTTGTTCAGCACGGGGATGATCTCATGATCGTGGTCAAGGGCCAGATAGACGTTGGCCAGGGTTTGCGCCTCCACCCCCTGGGTGGCGTCCACCACCAGCAATGCGCCCTCGCACGCCGCCAGGGAACGCGATACCTCGTAATTGAAATCCACATGACCTGGGGTGTCGATGAGGTTCAGTTCAAATTGCTCGCCGTTGGCGGCCTTATAGGGAATGCGAACGGTTTGCGCCTTGATCGTAATGCCGCGCTCCCGTTCCAGATCCATCCTGTCCAGGTACTGCTGTCGTGCCTCGCGCTGGCTGACAAGACCGGTCAATTCGAGGATGCGGTCAGCCAGGGTGGACTTTCCGTGGTCAATGTGGGCGATGATGCAGAAGTTGCGGATGCGGTTCTGGTCGGGCATGGCAGGCATTTCTATACGATTTTTCCGGTCACGTCCACGCAGTGCCAGGGCAGTCCGTAAACCGTGAGCGCGTTCATGAAGGGATCCGGGTCAAACTGCTCCATGTTCCACACGCCGGGTTTGCGCCATACTCCTTCCGCGACCAGCTTTGTCCCTATCATGGCGGGCACGCCGGTGGTGTAGGATATGGCCTGGGAACCCACTTCGGCGTAGCAGGCCTCATGGTCGCAGACGTTATATACGTAAACGGTTTTCTCCTTGCCGTTCCTGGTGCCCCGAAGTACGTCGCCGATGCAGGTTTTGCCGCGTGTCAGGGGGCCCAGGGAAGCCGGATCGGGCAGCAGCGAAGCCAGAAACTGTATGGGCACGATGTCCTGACCACGGTACTTGACCGGATCGATGCGCGTCATGCCCACATTGCCCAATACCTTGAGATGATTGAGATAGCTCTCGGAAAAAGTCATCCAGAAGCGTGCCCGGCGAAGGCCCTTGAGATGAAGCACCAGCGATTCCAGCTCCTCATGGTACATGAGGAAGCACTTTTTGGGACCGATGCCCTCCGGAAAGTCAAAGGTCATGGACCAGGAAAGCGGGTCGGTTTCCACCCATTCGCCGCGTTCCCAGTAACGCCCGCGTGCCGTGACTTCGCGGATGTTGATTTCCGGGTTGAAATTTGTGGCAAAGGGCTGACCGTGGTCGCCGGCATTGGCATCGATAATGTCGAGAACGTGAACCTCGTCCAGCTCATGCCTGAGAGCCCAGGCGGCGTACACGTTGGTCACCCCGGGATCAAAGCCTGAACCCAGCAGGGCCGTGAGACCCGCCTCGCGAAAACGCTCTTCGTAGGCCCACTGCCATTTGTATTCAAACCTGGCCGTGTCCGGAGGTTCGTAGTTGGCGGTGTCCACATAGTGCACGCCGCAGGCGAGACAGGCCTCCATGATGTGCAGGTCCTGATAGGGCAGGGCCACATTGCAGAGGACGTCCGGCTTGAGTTCGCGCAACAAGGCGCACAATTCCGTCACGTTGTCGGCGTCCACCTGTGCCGTGTCAAGCTCTGCGGCCAGGCGTGTCCGTACACTGGCGGCCACCGCCTCACAGCGCGCAAGCGTGCGGCTTGCCAGGGTGACGCGGTCAAAGCCGCCCTCGCGAAGCACCTGTCCGCACTTGTGCGCCACCACACTGCCCACGCCACCGGCACCGATAATCAGAACGTGCGCCATCACTCTCTCCTCTTTGTCATGCGACCTATCGTTCGCGTCTTTGCTGGACCGTTGTGTCAGCCGCGTCACCGTCCAGAAGGCGAACGTGTGCGTAGCGACCCGTTTTACGAGCCTTGTCTGCCAGAGCCAGACCCTCTGACCGGCAGCGTGCGCAGGCATGGCGCGGCACCAGTATGCAGAGCGATTCGGCCACGCGCTCGGAGGCCGTGACAATGCGACCCAGGCCGGAACAGTCGTCGCAGAGGCGCCACGCTTCTGTCTGGCCTTCGCGCAGCATGTCCGTGTCATAAAAAATGTGCTTGCGCCGTACCCACCAGCCATCTTCCTCCCGGCCTTCGGAGGGTTCCTTGGGCGGGTGCCGGTACAATTCACACACTCCGTCGCACAGGCGCGCGATGTAGTCGCCTACCTTGGCGGATTGCCTTGTCGATTCCGGTCGCCACTGCGGTTCGCGTATGTCCGACGCGTCCAGCCCGGCCAGGGCCAGACAAATGCCCATGTTCACGTAGGGCAGCGCTCCCCTGATGGAGTACCCTCCCTCAAGAACGGCGATGTGCGGGTTGAGAGCCGCATTGAGGGCCGCGTAGCCCTGTGCGGAAAGTTTCATGTTGGCCAGCGGATCCGTGAAGTGGTTGTCCTGCCCGGCGGAATTGATGACAAGGTCTGGCTTGAAATCTTCCAGGATTGGCAGAACCGCGTGCCTTATGGCGTACAGATAGCCCTCGTCGGAAGTTTCTGGTGGCAGGGGAATGTTGAGGGTGCGGCCCAGGGCCCCCGGACCTCCGCATTCCTGGGGGAAACCCGTGCCGGGGTAGAGGGTTCGTCCGTCCTGGTGCAGGGAGATGAAGAGGGTGTGCGGGTCATTCCAGAAGATGTCCTGGCTGCCGTCGCCGTGATGCACGTCCGTATCCACAACGGCCACACGCAGGGGACGGCCGTCCTTACGGGGGTAGTGGTCACGTACGTATTCGATCATCACGGCTTCGTTGTTGATGTTGCAAAAACCTCGGTTGCCGTGCACCACTCGCATGGCGTGGTGTCCCGGGGGGCGTACCAGGGCGAAGGCGCGTTCCTCCTTGCCCTCCATGACAAGCTGCGCCGCCCGGATGGCCCCGCCCGCCGAGGCAAGGTGCGACTCCGTGCTCACGGCCTGTACGTTGGGCAGGCAAAAATGTGTTCGTTCCAGCTGCGTCGGCGTGGCGAAAAATGGACGATATTCCGTAATACCTGGAATGTCGAAGAGCCCTTCCTCCAGCAGTTGGTCACGGGTGTAGAGCAGCCGCTCCTCCCGTTCAGGATGGGTGGCCGAAATGGCCCAGTCAAAGGCGGGGAAAAAGACAACGCCCAGACTGTGGCGTGCCGTGAGGGCCTCGGGCCTGGCGTCAGGTGTCGGCATCTTCGTTTTCCTCAGGAATGGCTGTTTCGTCCGGTTCGTGCCCGCGCATGTGGGCCTCCAGGGCAGAGCGGCATTGCAGGACCACGTCTTCCGGGGGTTGTGCGGCGTCAACAATGGCAAAGCGGTCTGGTTCCTCTTCGGCCAGCGTGCGATAGCCCTGGCGAACCCGCTCGTGAAAGTCCAGGCTTTCGGAGTCAAAACGGCCCTCAACGAGCATCAGCCCTTCGGCGCGGTTGCGTTCGCCGGCGCGCATGAGGCCGCATCGCACCGGCAGGTCGAACAGCAGGGTCAGCTCCGGCTGCAGGCCCCCAGTGGCGGCCTGGTTGAGCCTGCGCAGATAGTCGGTATCCAGCCCGCGTCCGTAGCCCTGGTATGCCAGGGTGGAGTCGGTGTAACGGTCACACAGAACCACCTGGCCGGCTTCAAGGGCGGGGCGGATGATTTCCGACACGTGTTGCGCCCGGTCCGCGAGAAAGAGAAAGAGTTCTGCACGTCCAGAGAGGTTTCGCGTTCGGGCGTCCAGCAGGATGGAGCGTAGGTTGCGACCCAGCGTGCATCCGCCCGGCTCACGGGTAGAGAGGCAGTCGAGGCCACGGCTCTGTAGAAAATCGGCCAGATAGTTGAGTGCCGTGGACTTGCCTGCGCCTTCAATGCCTTCAAAGGAGATGAACATGACTTGTCCCATTGCGTTGTCATGGCGGCATCATCGTGTCAGTGCGGTCTTCCCGCCGTGCCGTCGTGTATGACAGCATAAAATGAGGTGCACGACCCGTCAAGGCACGCCTGTGCCACAAATTGGTCTGGGATGCTTTGGCCCTGCACGGGAGCGGGGAGCCTTTGCCGGCAGATGGTCAGTTTTTTTGCGGGCAATCCAGAAGGGACAGGCTTTCTCCCCTGGGTTTCTTTTTTCGGGGACTCGGTTCGGCCCCCGGCGTCTGCGGGGCGCGGTACACGGCTTTGCCGAGAGTTTTCTGCCAGGGGGTCCAGGCGTTGGCCGATCCCCCCATGTCGGCAAAGAGGTTCCGGCACTGGGCCATCTTGGCGTCCAGATTGTCGGCAAGGTGCAGGGCCATGGCCTCCGGGGAATGGGGTTCGCGTACCGCCCCGAAGACGAGTTCACCGTGGTGGCTGAGCACAAGGTGCTTGAGATGCCGCTGCAGATCTGTTTCAAGACCGGATCGCGCCAGGAAGGGTTCCAGAATTTCGACCCCAAGCATTAAATGACCCAGCAGACGTCCTTCATCAGTGTAGTCGTTGGCGAGGCCTCCGGAAAATTCACGGATTTTCCCCAGGTCGTGAAAGAGGGCGCCCGCCAGCAGGGTTTGCCGGTCCAGTTCGGGGTAATGGTCGGCAAGCTGGCGGCACAGTTTGACGACGCTCAGGCTGTGTTCCAGCAGGCCGCCCACGTAGGCGTGGTGTATGGTCTTGGCCGCCGGACAGACGCGAAAGGCCGCTCGCAGTTCGGCGTCGCCGAGCACACTGCGCACCAGCTTGCGCCACGGTGCATGAACAAATTCCTGCCTGGCGATGCCTTCCAGTTCGGCCAGCATGTCGTCCAGGGGGAAGGGACTGGCGGGCATGAGCGTGGCGTGGTTCACACTGCGGCATTCTTCTTCGTCGAGGAAGCGCATTTTGCCCACCGTGAGCTGCATCGTGTCGCGGAATGTGGCCGCCCGCCCCTCGACCCATACCAGAGACCCCACGGGAATGTCGGCGTAGTCTGCGCTGAGGGGATGCCATATCTTGGCTTCCAGATGGCCGCTGGCGTCTGCCAGGACGAGACGCCAGTATGGGCCGTTACGCGACTGCGACTGGGTGGCTTCGCTGACAACAAACAGGCCACGCGCCTCGGAAGTGGTGCCAATATCTTTGACGTAACAGCCTTTTTCCATATATCATCCGCCTGACGCGAAAGGCTTTGACCCTGCTGCGTGGACCCTGTATTTGGTTTGGCGGCGCGGGCATCGCGTTACAGCAGGTTTCTCTTCTTTTCGGGGTATTGTCAAATGGACATTCTGCTCACTAACGACGACGGCATCCGGGCCAAGGGGCTGCGTGCCCTGTATGCGGCCCTTGTGGAGGCCGGGCATACGGTACACGTGGTGGCCCCCATGCGTCAGCAGTCCGGTGTGGGACATTCGCTGACGGTTTTTGAACCCGTGCGGGCCATGGAATTTGTGGAACCGGAATTTCGGGGTCTCGGCGTGTACGGCACTCCCACGGACTGCGTCAAGCTGGCCCTCGGGCACCTTTTGCCACGACGTCCGGACATGGTCATCTCCGGCATCAACGCCGGACACAATGTGGGGCCGGACATTCTGTATTCCGGCACGGTGGGCGCCGCCACTGAGGCGGCCCATGAAGACCTGCCAAGTATCGCCGTTTCGCACGATTGCCACGATCCCGGGGATGCCGACCTCATTCCGCAGGCCCGGCACCTGGCATCCCTGGCCCTGCGTGTGGACTGGTCCCGTCTGGGACACCGGCGCGTGCTCAATATCAATTACCCTGCCTGTCCTCTGGACAGGGCCAAGGGTTTGCGTGTGTGCCCTCAGACCAGCGCTGTGTGGAAAAACACCTACACCGAGCGTCGCGACCCGCGCGGAGCTCCCTACTGGTGGCTGGAAGGGGAGATACCGGCCGAGACCATTGAAGCCGGATCGGACAAGGACATGCTCAACCGGGGCTACATTGTCCTGACACCCCTGCGTTTTGATTTTACCGATCAGGCCGGTCTGCAGGCTCTGAAAGACATGTCCCTGTGACCGACGGCGTATCTGGAGCATTCCCCTTTGCGAGAATTTGCTGTATAAAAAGAGAAACGTTTTCCCTGTACGGAAGATATCACGCGACTGTTCGCCAACGCCTAACCTCAGGAGAAGATCATGCCTCTCAGCAATCCCAAGCAGATGTTTGCCGACGCGTATGCTGGCGGGTACGCCATCGGTGCCTTCAACGTCAACAACATGGAGATTATCCAGGGCATCATGAGTGCGGCCTCCGAGGAAAAATCTCCTGTTATCCTGCAGGTTTCCGCTGGCGCACGCAAGTATGCCGGCCAGGTTTACATCATGAAGCTGGTGGAAGCCGCCCTTGAGCTGGATCCCTCCATTCCCGTGGTGGTGCACCTCGACCACGGCCCCAGTTTTGAAATGTGCCGCGATTGCATTGATGGCGGCTTTACCTCGGTCATGATCGACGGTTCTCATCTGCCCTTTGAGGAAAACATTGCTCTGACCAAACAGGTTGTAGACTACGCCCATCCCCGTGGAGTGTGGGTGGAGGCGGAATTGGGAAAACTGGCGGGCATTGAGGAGCATGTGCAGTCTGCCGAGCACGTGTACACCGATCCCGACGAAGCCGTGCAGTTTGTGGAGCGCACGGGGTGCGATTCCCTGGCCGTGGCCATTGGCACGAGCCACGGAGCTTACAAGTTCAAGGGCGAGGCCAAACTGGACTTCGACCGTCTGGAAACCATTGGCAAAAAACTGCCAGGATATCCCTTGGTGCTGCACGGGGCTTCCAGTGTGCCACAGGAATTTGTGGAGAAGTGCAACACCTACGGTGGTCAGGTGGGAGGGGCCAGGGGCGTGCCCGAAGACATGCTTCGCAAGGCGGCGGGCATGGGCGTCTGCAAGATCAACGTGGATACGGATATTCGTCTGGCCGTCACGGCTTCCATACGGCAGTATTTTTCGGAACATCCGGAACATTTCGATCCGCGGCAATACCTCACGCCGGCGCGTGAGGCCGTCAAGGAAATGGTGGCCCGTAAGATCCGCACTGTCATGGGATCTTCCGGCAAAGCGTAAACCTTTTAGTGAAAGGAGCATGCATTATGGCTGTGAATGTGGGATTGAACGGGTTTGGTCGTATCGGTCGCTACCTGCTGCGCCTCATGGCAGACTCTGAAGATGTGCGCATTTCCGCCATCAACGCCCGTGCCAGCAATGACCAGCTGGCCTATCTCTTCAAATACGACTCCACCTTCGGCATTTTCCCTGGAACAGTGGGGCATGACGATGACGGCATCATTGTCAACGGCCGCCATATTGCCGTGACACGTTGCGATATTGGCAAATGGGAATGGAAACGCCTTGGCGTTACCCTGGCCGTGGACAGCACGGGCAAGGTCAAGGACGGCGAGGGACTTTCCCAGCATCTGGCCTGCGGAGCCAAAAAAGCCATTATTTCCGCGCCCGGCAAGAACGTGGACATCATGGTCGTTATGGGCGTGAACGACAAGGACTATGACGGTTCCAAGCACAACATCATTTCTGCCGCTTCCTGCACCACCAACTGTCTGGCGCCGGCGGCCAAGGTCCTGCACGAGAATTTTGGCATCCGCCACGCCCTCATGACCACGGTGCATTCCTACACCATGAGCCAGCGCATTCTCGACGGCTCGGACAAGAAGGACTGGCGCCGCGGTCGCGCCGGGGCCGTTTCCATGGTGCCCACCAGCACCGGCGCGGCCAAGGCTGTGGGACAGGTTATTCCCGAGTTGAAGGGCAAGATCAACGGCATGGCCGTGCGCGTGCCCACGCCCGACTGCTCCCTTGTGGACCTGACCTGCGAAATGGAGAAGCCCTGCACCGTTGAGGCGGTCAACGCCGCCCTCAAGGCCGCCAGTGAAGGCCCGCTCAAGTTGAACTTGGGGTATTCCGAAGAACCCCTGGTTTCCGTCGACTACGTGGGCAGCACCTATGGCGGCGTGGTGGACGCCCTGTCCACAGCCGTTATGGATGACACCATGGTCAAGCTGATCCTCTGGTACGACAACGAAGGCGGATTTACCAACCAGCTGCTCAGACTGGTGCGCTTGGTCGCCAAGGACTGCTGAACCGTGTAACTCCTGACCCCAGCCCATAGGGGTTTTCATTCCGGCATGCTGTTGACTGAACAGCATGCCGGTTTTTTTGGGGGGGTGCATCGCGGAA
>JAGAEE010000079.1 GCA_017613295.1 Desulfovibrio sp.
AGCCGACGATGAAGGTCGTGCGCAGGGCCGCTTCCGGCAGCAGACGGCGCACACGGTCCAGAACGCGTCGGGGGTCGTGGGCGAAGGGACGGCCCATGCGCCCGAGCACCTCCGGATGCGCGTGCTGCAGAGGGATGTCCAGATAGGGCAATAGGGGAGCCCCCAGGGTTTTGAGGCAGTGCAGCAGTTCTTCTGTGACCCCGCTTGGGTAGAGGTAGAGCAGGCGCAGCCAGGCAAGACCTTCCAGGGGGGCAAGTCGTTCCAGCAGGGAGGGGAGTTTTTTGCCGGTTTCCGCTCCCCAGGCTGTG
The DNA here is from genome assembly GCA_017613295.1 of Desulfovibrio sp. Classification (GTDB taxonomy): domain Bacteria; phylum Desulfobacterota; class Desulfovibrionia; order Desulfovibrionales; family Desulfovibrionaceae; genus Desulfovibrio. Next base: position 309 of record JAGAEE010000079.1, read on the forward strand.
AGGTCCTGCGCCACAAGATCCAATTCTTTAACACCCTGGCCCAGAAGGCAGCGGGCTTCCTGCACGATATGCTCCACCGGCAGGGAACGCAGCCTGCCCCTGATGGCAGGGATGGTACAGAAGGCGCAGCGGTGTTCGCAACCTTCGGCCACCTTGAGCCAGGCGTACGACGGGCCGGTGGAGAGCAGGCGGTCGCTGCCGGGGGGGCCGGGGGCCGGTTGCGGCAGCCCCAGGGCGGCGGTCAGGAGAAGAGGCCAGCGCGCGAGGTCGGCCGTGGGCAACCAGAGGTCCACCTCGGGAAGTTCTGCCGCCAGCTCCTTCTGGCCATAGCGGCCTACAAGGCAACCGCCCACGGCCAGAAAGGGCCGGCGTTTGCAGCGGCTGAGCCGGTGCACGGCCTCAACCACGGCGCGTACGGATTCCTTCACTGCCGGTTCAATGAAGCCGCAGGTGTTGATGAACACCAGCTCGGCGCGTCCCATGTGCTGGGCACGCTCCACGGACACGCCCAGTGAACCCAGCAGGCGCTCGCTGTCCACGCGATTTTTGGGACAGCCCAGACTGAGAGACCAGATTTTCAAAAGTTATCCTTGTAGCGCCCGCCGGTGGCCGCTGAGCTGACCATGTGGGCATAGCGGCGCAGCACGGAAGAGGGGCAGTCCTTTTGGGGGACGACCAGGCTTTTGCGGCGCGCTTCCAGTTCCTTTTCGTCCACCATAAGGTTCAGCGTACGCTGGGGGATGTCAATGTGGATGACGTCCCCTTCACGAACCAGGGCGATGACGCCTCCGTCCGCCGCTTCAGGGGAAATGTGCCCTATGGCCGCCCCGTTGGTGCCGCCGGAAAAACGGCCATCGGTGAGCAGGGCCACATCCTTGCCCAAGCCCATGCCGGTGATGGCCGCCGTGGGGGAGAGCATCTCCCGCATGCCCGGGCCGCCACGGGGGCCTTCGTAGCGTATCACCACGCCGTCGCCAGGCTTGATTTTGCCGTCGAGGATGGCGTGCATGGCGTCTTCCTCACAGTCGAACACGCGCGCCTTCACGTCGCGGCACATCATTTCTGGAGCCACGGCGGACTGCTTGACCACGGCGCCGCCCGGGGCCAGGCTGCCGCGAAGGATGGCTATGCCGCCCTGCCTGGAATAGGGATTGTCCACACTGTGGATGACTTCTGGGTCGAGCACGCGGGCCTTCAGAGCCTGAAGGTTTTCACCCACGGTTTTGCCCGTAACCGTGACGCAATCCTTGTGGATGAGCCCCAGTTTGTCGAGCTCGCTCATGACCGCAGGTATGCCGCCGGCATTGTCCAGATCGACCATAAAGTGCTTGCCGGCCGGGGAGAGCTTGCAGAGATTGGGGCTTTTGCGGCTGACCTCGTCAAAAATTTCCAGCCCAAGGTCGAGCCCCGCCTCGCCGAATACGGCGGGCAGGTGCAGCACCGTGTTGGTGGAGCAGCCCAGGGCCATGTCCACGGCCACGGCATTGGCCACGCTGTCAGCCGTGACAATGTCTCTCGGACGGATATTGCGGCGGAGCAGTTCCATGACCTGCATGCCGGCCTTCTTGGCCAGACGGATACGTGCGCTGCTCGCTGCGGGCACGGTGCCATTGCCCGGCAGGGCCACGCCCACGGTCTCGGCCAGACAGTTCATGGAGTTGGCCGTGAACATGCCGGCACAGGCACCGCAACCGGGACAGGCACGTTCGGTCAGATGCTCCAGCTCGTCCTCGGTCATGGCCCCACTGCGCACCTTGCCCACGGCCTCGAAGACCGTGATGAGGTCGCCGCGCTGGTGCGGGCCGATATCGCCGGGCAGCATGGGGCCGCCGGAAACCAGCACCGAGGGAATGTTCAGGCGCATCATGGCCATGAGCATGCCGGGGACGCATTTGTCACAGTTGGGAATGAACACCAGCGCGTCAAAAGCGTGAGCCCGGGCCATGATTTCAATGGAGTCGGCGATGAATTCGCGGGAGGGCAGGGAGTAGCGCATGCCTTCATGGTTCATGGCAATGCCGTCGCATACGGCAATGGCGGGGAATTGCAGGGGCGTGCCACCGGCCAGTCGCACACCGGCCTTGACCGCTTCGGCCAGGCTGTTCAGGTGCATGTGACCGGGCACGACCTCATTGGCCGCGTTGACAACGCCCACCAGGGGACGGTCCATTTCTTCCCTCGTGAGACCGAGGGCATAGAGCAGGGAACGGTGGGGGGCTTTTTCCAGACCGGATTTCATTTTTTTGCTGCGTTCTTCGGCATCCATAACGGTATTCCTTGTGATGGTCTGCGTTCCCGACGTGCGCGTTCGCAGGTTTGTGAGCGAGGATTGGCGGGAAGATTCCCATATATCCTTGAGTTTGTTTTCTGGCGAAACGGATGGCATACGCTTGGCATTTTACGGCAGAAACTCGGATACGTAAACCCGGCATCGACGTTCACGTCGCGTGAGAAAAACGGCAGAATTGTTTGAGGCGTAGAAGAAAAACGTATGGAAGAACGCGAGAGAAAGGAAACATCGTCTGTAGTGCTTGAGCGCCACGTCGAAACAGGCTAGTCTGCGGCATGCAGCACGCCACCCCCAACTTGGCCCGGCGCTATGCCTTCAAACTTCTGGCAAACATTGCCTCCGTGCCCGTATACCTGCTCATGGAGGCCATCCTGCCGCGCGCCTTAGGGCCGCAGACGTACGGCAACTACAGTTTTGCAACCAGCGTGTTCCAGCAGCTTTTCGGCTTTCTGGACATGGGAACCTCCACCTGCCTGTATAATGCCCTGTCACGCCGACAGCGCGAAATCGGTCTTGTGGCTTTTTATCTGCGCGTGACAGTCTTTGTCCTGACCGTGTGTCTGCTGGTGGCCCTGTGTGTGCAGCTGCCCGGCGTCGGTGGCGTGCTCATGCCGGGTGTGCCCCTCTGGCTGGCTCCTCTGGCGGCTCTCTGGGCTTTTCTGACCTGGTGGGGGCGTGTGCTGCGCTCTGTGAACGACGCCGTGGGGGCCACCGTCTCCTCGGAGATGGTGCGCACGACGGTATCTTTGCTGGCTGTGGGGTTGCTGTGCCTCCTTTATGCCAGCGGCTGGCTGAACATCGGCACGCTTTTTGGCCAGCAGTATCTCATGCTCGGTGTCACGGCTCTGGGGTACTGGTATGTAACGTGTCGCTGCTGGCGGCAGAATGGCGTGGACGTTCGCTTTTGTCTGGTGAAGGGCGAGTGGCGTGCCTACACACGCGAATTCTTTGACTACAGTCATCCCCTTCTTGTGCAGGCACTGCTTTCCTTTGCCATGCTCACGGCCGAACGCTGGATGTTGCAGTGGTTTGACGGCAGTGTGCAACAGGGCTTCTTCGCCCTGTCGCAAAA
>JAGAEE010000080.1 GCA_017613295.1 Desulfovibrio sp.
ATTGTTCCTCTTGGGAAGGTGAAAGAGCCTTCTGCCGCAACACGTGGGGCAATATACCGTATTGCGCCGAAATTTTTTGCTGCATTGGTGACAAAAAACCGCTTATCCTCAAAGACGGCGTCGTATTTTGTGAGTGCGCTCCCGATATCCTCTCAAGCATCAAATCCTGCTCCGGTTGGAAAAAGGCCGATTAAGACGCCACAGCCTCGTTTTTCCTCGCAAAAGTCAGAATGCGTGACTTTTGACCTCTCTTGGGCATTGAGGGTAGTGCTTGCGCCACAGCCGCACGCAGCTTGCCAATTATCACCCTCGCGCTTTCCACAGGCTTTATATCCATATCGGCACTTGCACGGACAAGTTTGACCGTACATGTGAGATAAAGTCTGTCAAGATTGTGCGCTAGGGGATCATCGCGATTCTCAAGAGCTTGCGTGAGCTCGTGCAAAATATTGATGGCTTTGGAAATGGAAGAAGCCTTGCCGGAGTAGTCTCGCCGAGATATCTGAGACAGGGCGTTTTCCATCGCGGAAAGCGCCGCATCGTACATATGCAATAATAACCATCCTGATTCTTCAGTGGTTTCACGCTTGAAGGCTAGTCTGTTTCCCATAGGGCATACCGCCTGCTTCAAGTTCTCCTTTTCCATTTCTTTCTTATCATTTCTAGCAAATGTCCAAACATAAGGGAAGAGAAAAGGTGGGCTATTCCCCAAAATGCATTGTGCTGCTTTCCTGATATTTCTCATTTCTCCTGACACTTGCGCCAGGCGTGGCACTTGCGTGGCTTAGCCTTGCGTTTGCCGAAAAGGAGACATACCATGTTTTTACGGGATACCATTGGGGGCGATTGTCAGCTCTCACGGGAACAAGCCCAACGTGGGTTGGCAATACTGCCTGCACAGTCGTGAGAGGAAGGAGAGAGAGTACGCTCGCTGCTGAGGCTTACCATGGACGACAAATCCTTGATTCAAGCATTTCATATGATGTGGGACAGCTTTCCCGGCATGGCACGTCTCATCAACAGGAAACATATGGTTTTGGCCGGCAATGGCGTTGCCGAAGCCATGGGTTACATTGCTGGCACATCCTGTGCCAGAGTTCACGCTCCTGACATGCATCGCGGTTGCAAAATGATCAAAGCGCTCAATTCAGGCGAGGCACAGATAGATTTTGGAAACGACAACCGCATTCGCGGATGGCTACCTGTGGAAGGACGTCAGGATGTCATTGTGCATTTTGTCATGATGTTGCCAGCAGGCAATAACTCCCGACAATCATAAAAAAGCTCTCATTTGTGGGAAAGGCAGAATGTTGCAGCAGACGCCATCCCTGGCAGACGGAATGTTTTGGATTCTTCTCACGGCCGTGCTATGGTCATTCCTGGGGCTCATGAGCAAATATTGTCTGGTAGCAGGCATGACACCCTTGGAGTGTGCCTTTTTCCGTGCCCTGTTTGGTTGTCTTGCCTTTGCTGTGCACTGTGCCTACATGGGGCTGTTACATATGCCAGGGAGGAAAGAGGCGCTTTTCATGTTTTTTGGCATGTGGGGCATAGGTTGCTATTTTGCTTTTGCCCAACTTACCATTAAATACTGCGGTGCGGCCATGGATATTATCCTTCAATACACCGCGCCGTTCTGGGTAGCCATCTTTGCCTGGCGATTTTTCGGCGAACGATTGAATAGTGTGAAGCTGGTTGCCATAGGCGTTGCCACGTTGGGAACGATTTGCGTCTGCTGTTCGGGAGGGAGCATTCCCGACGGTTTCTCCCCATTGGGAATTGCCACCGGGCTTGCCTCGGGCCTGTGCTACGCGACGCATTATCCCTTTATTCGATACTGGCAGAAGCGTTATCCCTCTTCTGTAATTTTTACATGGATGCTGGCGGGAGGGGCGTTACTGCTTTTTTTGCTGGTTTTGCCAAATCTTCATTGTCAGACATTTCCGCCGTCCGTCTGGGCTGTCTCAGCCGCAACGGGTGTGGTCTGCACGTATCTTGCCTTTATCTGTTACGGCATGGCGCTTCAGCGTATCAGTCTGGTGCGTGCCGTGGTGACATCAGAACTGGAGCCAGTGCTGTCCATGTTTTGGGTATGGCTCGCGTTCAATGAAAGTTTCAGCTTTCTCGGTTGGATCGGCAGTGTCTGCATTGTTTTTTCCGTGCTTGTACTCACTGTGTCGAGATCTGGCTAACGGTATCAGCAGACAGGGGGACGATGACAAAGCCCTTTGTCACTTGCCAGTGCTGCCGTAGCCACCGGTACCGCGTTCGCTGGCGGGCAATTCTTCAGTTTCTGCAAAAATAGCCATGATGACAGGTGCTATTACACCCTGGGCGATACGTTCTCCTTTTTCTACAGCAAACGGCTTGTCAGAAAGATTTCGAACGACAATACCCACTTCTCCGCGATAACCGGAATCAATGGTGCCTGGGGCGTTGGGTATGACAAGAGGCGTTTTGAGGCCAATGCTTGAACGCAGACGCACCTGCATTTCAAAGCCTTCGGGTATGGCAAAAGCCAGGCCTGTGGGAATGATGGCCGTGCCGTGCGCTGGCACCGTCATGTCTTGCGAAGCGTAGAGGTCAAAACCGGCGTCTCCCTGTTTTTTATAGGAGGGGATAACGGCATTGGCGTTGAGTTTTTTGATAAGAACACGTTGTGTCATGTGGGGCCTTCTGTGATCTTCATTCGGGTCAAAAGTTATTGCCGGGGTGAGTCAAATCCGCTGGTCAGTCTAAGGAAGCGTTCTGCTATCTCGTCCGGGGCCAACAGTACTTTGGTATTGTAGGCTGTGCGCACTGAACCGGTCAAGTCCGTTGGTCGGCTGTCGTTGGCTCGACCAAGTTCGTCTTCCATGGCTTCGCGCAGATGTTGGAAAGATTCTTCCACTTCTGGATATTCGTATCTTACGTCAAAAAAAGGCCGGGGATAAACCCCGGCCCATGATGTACCATTGATCTTCGGCTAACCCCAAACGGACATGCCGATACGATATCCAAGCAGAGCCACTCCATAGGCAATGGCGGTGTTGAATACCATGCTGAAGGCTAGCCACTTCCAGCCGCCAGCCTCCTGCTTGATGACGACCAGGGCCACAAAGCAGGGGGAATAAAGCAGCACAAAGAGCATGAGCGGAAGGGCCGTGGCTTTTGACCAGTTGGGGGCGGCCTTCAGGCGATCACCAAGCGTCTTGGTTTCTTCCTC
>JAGAEE010000081.1 GCA_017613295.1 Desulfovibrio sp.
AAGAACGGCAAGGCGGAGCCCGTGGGGTACATCACGGTCAAGCAGGAAATGCAGTGCACTCTCGGCAAGTCGCCCGCGATTAATGCGGCAAAAATGCACTACGACTTCGAGGGCGTCGGTGTCGCCGGCGTGTCGCAGAACTACATGAACAAACTGGGAAATATCGTTGCCGGAATGCCCGGCATGCACAGAGTCTAGCCTTTTCATGGCGGCAAACGGCAAGTGCTGGCCGTCCGGGGTTCAAAAACGCCCCGGACGGTTTCGCCATGTGGCGGCCGGGCCCTGCTGTATTCGGCGGTGCATGGACACTGCCCTGTTTTGGGGGTATATCACCAAGGATATGCTCGTACACATGTCGTCGCTTCATAAGAGTCGGGGAACAGACGGAAACTGTGGGAAACCCTATGCACAAATTTCACTGCGCGGGAGCGGGCCGCGCCATGCCATGCTGATGCGGCGGAGTAAGTGCCTTTTCCGCCTGCTTTTGGCGATGCTGCTGGCAATCATGCTTCCGGCCGTGCTGCCGACGGGGCCTGCCAACGCCAAGCCGCCTAGGCAGCATCAGCCCGCGCCGCAGCGTCTTTTTCTCGTGCCCTTCACACATGTGGCCCAGAATGAGGAGCTGGCTCTTCTCCTGTCCGAGTTCGCGCGGGTTGAGGGCTACAACGCGGTGGTCAGCCCCGCCCTCAAGGGGCAGGTCAACGGCACGTTCGAGCAGACCAATCCCTACGAATTCCTAGCCAGCATGGGCGCCGCCTGGCAGGTGCGCTGGTTCAGGCAGGGCCGCACCATCAATTTCTACGCGCAGCCGGAAATGCAGCAGGCCTTCCTTGCGCCGTCTATCGTCAAAGCTTCCACGCTCCTCTCGCTGTTTCAGGAGGCCGGCATCCTTTCGCCGCAGCTGACCCACAAGCTTTTGCGGGACAAGAACATCCTCTATGTGAATGCGCCGGGCTTCTACATCGATCAGCTCAGGCAGGCCATGGCCAGCATGGAGCAGGCCCAGACCAACCGCGTGACCATGCGTGTTTTCCCCCTCAAGCACGCCTGGGCGGAGGACAAGCAGGTCAACAGCAGCAATGACACGGTGGTGACGGTGCCTGGCGTGGCGAGCATACTGCGGGCCATGGTCACGGGCGGAAACCAGGGGGAAACCACGGTCACCCGTGCTTCAGCCGCGCAGCAGGGCCTTCTGGGCTCGGGACTTGCCGCGGGAAAGCCTTCGAATGCGCAGCAGCCCGCAGCCTCTGAATCCGTGGCACCGAACAAAGTCAGCGGTTCGCAGTCACAGGTCAGCATCATGGCCGACCCCCGCGTCAACGCCGTGGTGGTGACCGACGCCGAATACCGCATGGAATACTACGAGCGTGTCATACGGGATCTGGATAGGCCCGTGCGCCTGGTGGAGATTCACGCTGCTATCGTTGACATCGACAGCAACTTCCAGCGTGAGCTGGGCGTTAACTATCAGGGCGGCGCTGATCTGGGTGGCGGCTGGTCCATAGGCGGCGCGGGCGGCGCTGCGGCGGCGCAGGGCACTATGCCCGCACTGGGTGCGGCCTCGGACGCCGGCCTCTCGTTCTCCACGCTCTACACGCGCGGCACGGATTTCTTCCTCACACGGGTCAAGGCCCTGGAGGAGGACGGGGTGGCCCGCATGCTGGGCAAGCCCTCGGTGCTGACCACAGACAATGTTCAGGCCACGCTGGAAAACACGAGCACCTACTACATCCCCGTTTCCGGTTATCAGGCTACGGATTTGTTCAAGGTGGAGACTGGCACTATTCTCAAAGTGACGCCACACATCATCCCCGGCCGCAGGCTGCCGGACGGCACGGTGCTGCCTGACGCCATCAAGCTTATCGTCACCGTTCAGGACAACCGCAACGACAATTCTTCAACCTTCATCGTGAGCGGTACAACGCCGCAGCCCATTAAGCAGACGAAAATCAATACCCAGGCCATTGTCAGCGAGGGTCAGAGTCTGCTTATCGCCGGCTATTACCACGAGAAACAGGGCGACAATGATGCAGGTGTGCCGGCCATCAAGAACATCCCCCTGCTGGGACGGCTCTTCGGCAAGGACAAGCTGGAGCACACCCGCATGGAGCGGCTCGTGCTCATCACGCCGCGCATCCTCAACATTGACGAAGTGCCGCCTGTGCCCAACCGCGTGGACGACCCCCGTTTCAGCCGTTCCCCCACCGGGGCCAATTACAACGAGCGTGTGCCCTCCAAGCCGCCTGTGGGTGGCTGTACACGTCGCCGGCTGGACTATGCCTACACGCCGGACACGTACCCTCCGCTCGGACAGCCGATGAAGCAGCCTCCCATGGGCGAGCCGGCAAAGCCGCTGCAAACTTCAATCCCGGCGGTAAAGCCATGAGCGATGGCGTTCCTGAGCTGGCTTGCGCGATTGCCACGCTGCACGTCCTTTCGGGTGTGCATCTTGGGGCTCGCATCGAACTGGCGGCTGGAACATGGCTTCTTGGTTCTGACGACGAATGCGATTTCATCCTCAATGGCCTGGTTCCGCGCCATGCAACGCTTTGCGTCAGTACGGACGAGGGGG
>JAGAEE010000082.1 GCA_017613295.1 Desulfovibrio sp.
GCCGCCGGGTATGGCGCCCGCCCCGTGGAGGACGCATCTGCCGCTCCTTCGGGATCATCCTGCAAGGCAGATCCGCTGGAGGACACGGAAACGCCCCGCCTGCGCCTTCGGCTCATCTGGTCGCTGCTCTTGCTGGTACCCTTGCTCTACATGAGCATGGGGCACATGTTGTGGGACTGGCCCCTTCCCAGCTTTTTCGATGACAACCATACGGCCATGGGCCTTGCGCAGCTGCTGCTCACTGCCGCCGTCATGGTCATAAACCAGAAATTCTTCATCAACGGTCTGCGCGGACTCGCCCACGGCTCGCCCAACATGGACACGTTGGTCTCGCTGGGGGCTGCCGCTTCTTTCTGCTGGAGCACGTGGGTTCTTTTCACCATGACGCGCGCGCAGACGGACGGTGACAGCGCAGCGATGCTGGCGGGGATGAAGGGGCTCTATTTTGAAACCGCCGCCATGATTCTGACCCTCATTACCGTTGGCAAGATGCTGGAGGCCCGCAGCAAGGGCAAAACCACCGATGCGTTAAGAAGCCTCATGAGGCTTGCCCCGCAAACGGCCACTGTGCTGCGCGGTGATGCGGAGAGGGAAATTCCCGTGGCCGACGTGCGCGTGGGCGACATTTTTATAGTACGTCCCGGCGGCAGCATCCCGGTCGACGGTGAGGTGCTGGAGGGGGCGAGCGCTGTCAACGAAGCCGCGCTCACCGGCGAGAGCCTTCCCGTGGATAAGGGAGTCGGTGACCATGTGTCCGCCGCCACGGTCAATCAGTCCGGATTTTTGCGTTGCCGGGCCACGCGCGTGGGGCAGGATACTACCCTCGCACAGATTATACGCATGGTAAGTGACGCGGCTGCCACAAAGGCGCCCATTGCCAAACTGGCAGACCGCGTGTCTGGATTTTTTGTGCCCTTGGTCATCGGCATCGCCGCGGTAACCACCGCAGGATGGCTGCTGGCCGGGGAGAGCATGGGCTATGCGCTGGCGCGGGGCATAGCCGTACTGGTCATCAGCTGTCCGTGCGCACTGGGCCTGGCAACACCCGTGGCCATCATGGTGGGCAGCGGCGTGGGCGCGCGTAACGGCATTCTGTTCAAGACCGCTGCGGCACTGGAACAAACGGGCAGGACACGCATCGTGGCTGTGGACAAGACAGGCACCCTCACCACCGGTTCCCCCGTGGTCACGGACATCCTGCCTGCGAACGGCGTGGCGTCTGACGACTTGCTGGCCTGCGCTTTAGCCCTGGAGAACAAAAGCGAGCATCCCCTGGCCCGCGCCGTGGTGAAGGCGGGGGATGAACGGGGGGTGGTTCCAGTGCCGGTGGAAGATTTTCGCGCCGTGCCCGGCAACGGTCTTTCCGCCATGGCGGACGGCAGGCGGCTTGCCGGAGGCAATCGCGCCTTTATCAGCAAGCAGGCGCCGTTACCGGAAAGCGTGGCTGGCCAAGCCGAAGCTTTGGCGACGGACGGCAAAACCCCGCTTTATTTCAGCCGTGACAACTCTGTGCTGGGATGCATTGCAGTGGCGGACACCCTCAAATCGGACAGTCATGAGGCTGTGCGTCAGTTGCGGAACATGGGCATCCGCGTGGTGATGCTCACTGGCGACAACGAGCGAACTGCCCGCGCAGTGGGGGGGCAGGCGGGCGTTGACGCTCTTGTGGCCGAAGTGCTTCCGGAAGGCAAGGAGCGCGTCATCAGGAAGCTGAAGGGAAAGGGCTCCACGGTCATGGTAGGCGACGGCATCAACGATGCTCCAGCCCTCACTTGTGCGGACACGGGCATTGCCATCGGCGCCGGCGCGGACGTGGCCGTCGATGCCGCGGACGTGGTGCTGGTCAACAACCGGCTTGTCGACGTGCCTGCCGCAATCCGCCTGGGCAGGGCCACTCTGGCCAACATCCGGCAGAACCTGTTCTGGGCATTCTTTTACAATGTTCTGGGCATTCCGCTGGCTGCGGGCGTCTTGCAGCCTTTCTTCGGCTGGACGCTGAACCCGGTGTTCGGCGCGGCTGCCATGAGCCTGTCAAGCTTCTGTGTCGTTTCCAACGCCCTGCGGCTTAACTTGTTCAAACCCCACGGCACGGACCGTGACAGGAAGGCCCCTCCGGCAACGCTGTCCGTCCTCATGGATCCGGAAGAGGAAAAAACACGGGCCGAACGGTGTGTAACATTGCGCATAGCGGGCATGATGTGCCCGCATTGCGAAGGGCGTGTGAAAAAGGCGCTTGAGTCCGTTGAAGGCGTCCTGTCCGCTTCCCCCAGCCATGAGCGTGCCGAGGCCGTGGTGAAACTGGCGGGCGACGTTGCCGAGGACACATTGCGTCAAGCCGTGGAAAACGCGGGCTACCAATGGCAAGGCATGTGCTGATAGTTTGATGCAACTACAAGGAGTAAAGAGTTATGCCGAGCATTATTCAGGACAACATCCATTCTGTCGGCCATACCCCTCTTGTACGGCTGAACAAATTGTCCGGAGATAAGGCTACGGTTCTGGCGAAAATCGAGGGCCGCAATCCCGCCTTTTCCGTCAAGGACAGGGTGGGGGTGGCCATGCTTGACGATGCAGTGCGGCGGGGCGTTCTCAAGCCGGGAATGACCATTGTGGAACCCACAAGCGGCAACACCGGCATAGGGCTGGCCTTTGCCAGCGCCGTGCGCGGATACAAATGCATTCTGAGCATGCCGGAAACCATGAGCATTGAACGCCGTAAGGTTCTGTGCATGCTGGGAGCCGAACTGGTGCTCACGCCTGGGGCCGAGGGCATGGTTATCGCCGTCATCCTGCCGGACGCAGGTGAGCGGTATGTTTCGTCCGTCCTGTACGCCAATCTCGGCGAAGTCGCCAAAGGCTGAC
>JAGAEE010000083.1 GCA_017613295.1 Desulfovibrio sp.
GCGCACTTCAAGCGAACACGACGAGGCACCGAGGTTCCGCGCATCATCACCGACACGCTCCAGAAGCTTTCGGGCGATTCCTTGCCTGCGGAACCGCTCGTCAACAGCCACCTTGAGTATCTGCAGGTCACCGTCCACAACCATGCCGCCGGCATATCCCACAACTTGTTGAGTATTTCCTGACGCGGTGGCTGAAGTGTCATGGGCACACAGGGAAGCCCAGGGTTTCCCCATGTATTGCATGGCAAAAAGGGCAAGTGCCATGGGCATGACGCCACACATGGTAATATGTTCACGACGGGTGACGTCAAGCAGTCCTTGGGGATTGCACGAAAGTATTTCAGTAAGAGCGATATTGTCTTTGCGGATCGTCGTTGCCTGGTCTTCGTAGTGATTCATGTCGGAACTGACTATTATGGCAACGGGTTTCCCATTGATTTCGTATCGCTGTAAAATCTGGGCCAAGGCGCGACCTGCAGAGTGAAGTACGGAGCTATTGTTAATGCCAATGCAGACAGGCGTTATTGTGGGGGGAATTTCAGGACTTATATATTGTAGGAATGGCAACAGTACTTCGATAGAGTGTTCACGAATATGGGAAGCTGTGTCGGTGGAGAAGCCGACCTTGCTGCTGATCAGATCGTCAGCCAGTTTCTCATCGACTGGCACATCTCCCAAGGGAGTAGACCAGGCGCCTTCTGGCCAGATACCTAAAGGATGTCCCAGGCCAGTATGGTTGGGACAGAGGATGAGAATGCGATGAGGCTCGTTTGTGGAACGTGGCGAAAGGAATGGGCGTTTTGATGCCTCTGCTGCCATGAGTGTGGTGGCAATGACGGCACCACAGAAAACGTGGCCGGCATGGGGTAGCATGAGACACTGTGTGTCTCGGGGCTGTCCGTCATCAGACACTGGCAATGTGTGTGCAAGCCAGTATTGTACTTCGGCTTGCAGGGTTTTGGGATCAGCGGAATAGAAACGTCCGGCTGCCACCGGTGGGCGTCGAAGCACAGCAGTATCTCCTTCTAGGGTATCCTGTTTCGTAAAAAAACGCCCCACAGAGGGGGCGGTTTTGTTTTTGGGCTGAATTTTTGGCTCAGCTCCCTCCCATGAGCCAGTTCATGGGTACAATAGACAGTTTTGGGAAGAAAAGAAGCAGGAAGAGCATGAGAATCTCCACAGCCAGAAAAGGTACAAGCTTGACCGTCAGATCACTGAATTTCAAATTGCCTACGCCGCAAACCACATAGAGCACTGTACCTACAGGTGGCGTGATAACGCCGATGCCCAAATTGAGGATGAAGAGAAGGCCGAAGTAATAGGGATCAATACCGGCCTGTGTAATCAACGGGTAGAACACAGGAGCGAAAATCAGAATGTTGGGAGTCAGATCCATGACCATGCCAATGAGAAAGAGGAAAACATTAATGCACAGTAGCAAGAGAATAGGGCTGTCAATGAGCGGCGTAAATAGCTTCGTCATTTGATCTGGAATCTGTGCGATGGTGATGAAATATCCCACGGCCGATGCCGTGGCCACGATGAGCATGACAGCTGATGTCGTTCGCGCTGCTCTGGCGCTGACACGCAGAAGCTCTCGGAAGGAAAGTTCGCGATAGTAGAGCGTACACACCACAATGGCATAGATGGCCGCGAATGCTCCACCTTCCGTGGGTGTGAATACGCCAAAACGTATTCCGCCCAATAGCAGCACCGGCATGAGGAAGGCCGGTGTCGCGTCAAAAAGGATACGTAAAGCCTCCTGTCGGGTAAAGGAGATGGTTTCGTTATATCCGTCTGCTCGCACTATGAAAAACCAAACAATACACAGTGCCAGACCGATAAAAATACCGGGCATGAGGCCAATCATGAACAGCTTAGTAATGGAAAGCCCGCTCACGGTCGCACCCAGGAGAATAAAGTTTGTGCTGGGTGGGATAATGGGACCGAGAATAGCACCAGAAGCGATAACCGCACCAGCCCGTCCAGGATGGTAACCGACCTTGCGCATCATGGGTAGGAGCAGCCCGCCAAGCGCGGCAGCTTCCCCGACGGAGCTGCCCATGAGGCCGGCAAAGATGATGCTAGATATGATAGCCGCATATCCCAGGCCACCGCGCACTCGCCCTATCATAAGCTGGGCAAGCTGCACAACGCGTTTGGAAAGCCCACCTGCTGCCATGATTTCGCCGGCAAAAACAAAGAAGGGAATGGCCATGAGTGGATAATTGTTGGCGCCGTCAAGCATGCTGCCGGGAATAAGCATGGCTTCCCACATCCCCGAGTGCCACATGAGGACAATGGCGCAGAGTACAAGAACCAGTGCCAGGGGAATGCCCAGAAACATGAAGAAAAAAAGACTGCCGAGAAAAATGAAGAGCTCCATGCCGCGCTCCTAGCCCTTTTGAAATGAAGATGCCGGTTTGTTCAGAATACTCAGAAGCGAGCGGAGTTCCACCACAATGGCGGCCAGAGCCATGATAGGTAAGGTGCCATTGATGAATGCCATATTTACTCCGGTGGCCACGGAATATGTATCCATGGTCTGCAAGACATTGATGACTCCTCCGTAAAGCAGAAGGCCAAGGGCAAAAAGACTGAACAACGAAGCAAGAATATACACATTTTTCTTCGACACACCTTGAAGTGTGGAAACCAGAAGGTCAACGGCAATGTGCTTTTTGTGGATGAAGGCCTCTATCGCGCCAAAAAATGTAATATAGATGAAAAGGAATCGTGCCCATTCTTCACTTGGCGGAAAGCTGGACGAAAATACGTAACGCAGGAAGGTGTTGTAGAACACAAGTCCGATCATTCCCAGAAAGATACAGGCACAGAAAATTTCAAAAAGAAGTTGAATGACCCCTTCTTTATGATGGACTGTTTCCGAAGGCTGTTGCACAAGTGAACTGTCGGCAGGAAGTTTGACGTCCGTGTTTTTCATGTGACGTACCTCTGGAACTCTCTGTGTTATATCACGGCTTGGTAGAACAAGGAAATATTGTTGTGTTGTTGTTTGCGTCATAAAACCTGCGGGTCGGAAAGAGGCAGCTCTCCCAACCCGCAGGTTTGGCTATTATTTGTAGGCGTCGGCGCTTTCCAAAATCTCCTTGGCGTTTGGCACTGTGTCGTAGAAGAGCTTCCACGTACGCTTGGCAGCGTCCTTAAGGTGATTGCGGAAGGCTTCGTCCGGGGTTGAGATGTGTCCGTTATTGGCGAGGATGGTCTGTCTGGCCTTTTCGTCGATTCCCTTCATCATATCCCACAGATCGTCTGCGGCGTGCTTGGCTGCTTCGTCAAACCACTTTTTGTCTTGGGCAGGCAGAGATTGATAGAATTTTTCATTGATATACAGGCAGTGGATAACCAAAATATGCCCGGAAAGTGTGATTTCAGGAGCTTTTTCATACATCTTGGTGCTGACGATGTCTGCCAGCGGACTGTCTCCACCGTCAATAACGCCTTGGTCAAGCGAGGTCATGACTTCGGCAAATGGCATGGCCTGACCGCTGATACCACATTCCTTGGCAAAGGTGGTGTACAGGGTGATGTTAGGCACACGCATTTTCAACCCTTTGAGGTCATCAACACTCTTCAAAGGCTTGCGGGTGTAGAAATGACGGAAGCCCAGGGGGAAGGCGTTCATGGTACGCAATCCGGATTTTTCCGGGAAACCGGCGTTGATCAGCTGGAAGGTTTTGCCGCCGTTCATGGCACGTTGGGCATGGTCCAGGTTATCAAAAAGCATGGGAGTTTCCAGCATGGCCATGGCGGGGTGGATGGCAGAGGTCTGTGTGCCAGTGGCGCACATCTGCAAAGCCCCGCGGCGTGTGTTGGCAATGTATTTGTCTTCCTTGCCAGCCAAGCTGTTGGGGATGACTTGTACCTTATATTTGCCGTTGGAAAGCTGCTCAAGGTACTCACCAAATTTGTGCATGCCAATGGTTTCAGGTTCGCCTTCAGGTTTCATTCCGGCGATTCTGATCGTGGTTGCGGCTTCTGAACTCGGCGCGAAGAAGAGCGCCATGCCGCAGACCAGGCCCAAGGCGAGAAATAAAGCAACAAAACGTTTCATTCGTAAACCTCCCCTAAAAGATAGTAAAAATATCGACTCCCCCATTATTCAGCCACGTTGGTGACAATGTGCGGAGCGATTCTCCAAATACCTTTATGGCTAAGTTTAGGCGACTTGCCAGGCAAAAGGCAACAGCAATTTACGAAAAAAAATATATTTCCCTGATTTCTTTTCCGGTTGGGGGTATAAGTTTTTTGTGAGCTTTACGATTTACCTCAGTGCTGTTATGCTTTCATTCGCTCATATGTTCAAGAGGCCTCGGATTATTTGTTGCGGTTTGGCGACAACCATGCCAGGAGCCTTTCATGTCATCCGTTTCCAGTAAGCCAGAGGCAAAGCCTTATTTTACACTTCGCCTCCCTTCCATGTTGGTAGCCGGATTTCTATCCGTCATGACGCTGCTGCTCGCGTATCTGGGAGGAGTCATGACTGGGCGGGGATACTGGCATGCGCATCCAGAAGTGCATGTTGAGATGGAGAGGGAAAATTCGCCTGACATGGCCAATAGTAACAACGCCATTTCCTCGCTAGGAAAAAAGTCAGAAACGGAACAAGATGATAAAATTCTTGCGCCGGAGGAACTGCGTTTCGCACGAGTTTTACGCAATGAATCTGTCGTGGCTGATGCCCCGCAGAAACCTCAGGCACAAACTCAGTCGGTTATGGCGCAATCTGCAGCTACGGCGTCAGATCTCTCTGTCAATAAAGTACGAACTCCGGCTGGAGCAGGCATAACGGCATCTCCTCCCATTGACAAGCAACAGGTGTCGGACATTCAGCCGGCAATGTACGATTTTGTTTTTCAGGTGGGCGCTTTCAAGGATGAAGATACCGTGGATGCCATACGACAACGCCTGGAAGGTCGTGGTCTGAGAACCCGTATGCAACGTTCGGGAAAACTGTATGTAGTTTTGGTATTGTTACGCGGAGACGCAACTCGCGCAGGTGAAGTGCAGCGCGCCACAGAGAGCCTGGGCTTGGGCAAGCCAATACAGCGTAGTCGCAAGCCTGTACTTCAGCCGTAGGAGTCTATAACAGCAGAAAAGCGTTTCCTTTTTTGAGGGACATTATTGCCGCGATGACGAAATATTTTAAGATTTATCGAAAAGGCTGTTTACCGAAGTCATTACTTGAAATATATTGACTTCTTTGTATTATTTGGAATAAATACAAAAAGTTAGACTGTAAAGCTGGCAGGAGTGCCTTTCCCCGCCATTCTCAATTAAGGATGTTCCAATGCCCAAGCGTACAGATTTGCACAGAATTCTTGTTATTGGCGCGGGCCCCATTGTCATCGGCCAAGGTTGTGAATTTGATTATTCCGGGTCTCAAGCGGTGAAGGCCCTCAAGGAGGAGGGGTATGCCGTGGTGTTGGTAAATTCCAACCCGGCTACAATCATGACAGATCCTCATATGGCCGATGCCACCTATGTGGAACCCATCGAACAGGAAACGCTTTCCGCTATTATACGCAAGGAACGTCCCGATGCCCTTCTGCCGACACTTGGCGGTCAAACGGCCTTGAACGCCGCTCTTGGTTTAGCCAAGAGCGGCGTTTTGGAGGAATGCGGGGTGGAGCTCATTGGAGCGCGGGCCGAGGTTATCGAAAAAGCCGAAAGTCGGGAACTTTTTCGTGCCGCCATGGAGCATATCGGCCTGAAGGTGCCTGCCAGCGGTATTGCCCACAGTTTGGATGATGTACGTCGTTTGGGGAATATTCTTCCTTTTCCTCTCATTGTACGTCCGGCATTTACCTTGGGAGGCACTGGTGGGGGCGTGGCATACAATCTTGCTGATTTGGAAGAGATCGCCGCCCGTGGGTTGGCTGCCAGCCCAGCAACGGAGGTGATGATTGAGCAGAGCATACTTGGCTGGAAAGAAATCGAGATGGAGGTGATGCGCGATACCAAGGATAACTGCGTCATCGTATGTTCCATTGAAAATCTTGATCCCATGGGTGTGCATACGGGAGACTCCATCACAGTGGCTCCTGTACAGACCATCACCGATAGCGAGTATCAAAAGTTGCGTGATGCCTCCATTGCCATCATGAGAGAGATTGGAGTGGAAACTGGCGGAAGCAACGTGCAATTTGGAATCAATCCAGCCAATGGTGACATGGTGGTCATTGAAATGAACCCACGGGTTTCGCGTTCTTCGGCACTGGCTTCCAAGGCCACAGGCTTCCCCATTGCAAAAATTGCCGCGAAACTGGCCGTAGGTTACACTCTTGATGAGCTCCGTAACGATATTACGCGTGAGACCGTGGCCAGCTTTGAACCTGCCATCGACTACTGTGTGGTGAAGATTCCTCGTTTTACATTCGAAAAATTCCCCGGCGCCAAAGATGAGCTGACGACATCCATGAAGAGCGTGGGGGAAGCTATGAGCATTGGTCGCACTTTCAAGGAGGCTTTGCAAAAAGGTCTTCGTTCTATGGAGATTGGCGCGACGGGGCTATGCTCCAATTTTCGTGAGCTATTGCCGGAACGTGAAAAACTTCTTGAAGCGCTTCACCGTCCAAATTCACGTCGTATCTTTGCTTTGCGACAGGCAGTGGCGGCTGGCATCAGTGAAGAGGAGATTGTTGCGGCATCGGCCATCGATCCTTGGTTTGTTCGACAGGTACGCGACATTGTCGACATGGAGCGACGCATCAGCAATTTTGGATTGGCCAACGATATGACACCATCCAATCCTTCACTGCGGGAAGTGCTTCGTGAAGCGAAAGAGTATGGCTTTTCAGACCGTCAGTTGGCCAATATGTGGAAACGTCCTGCTGAGGATATACGCCGTCTGCGCAAAGAGACCGGTGTTTTGCCCACATATTATCTTGTAGACACATGTGCTGCTGAATTTGAGGCATATACGCCGTATTTTTACTCCACTTATGAACACGGAAACGAACTTAATGTAGAAAAACGTCGTAAAGTATTGATACTCGGCGGAGGTCCAAATCGTATTGGACAGGGTATCGAGTTTGATTACTGTTGCTGCCATGCCTCCTTTGCTTTGCGAGAAGAAGGCATAATGGCTATCATGGTCAATTCCAATCCAGAAACCGTTTCCACGGATTATGACACGTCGGATCGCCTTTATTTTGAGCCGCTGACATACGAAGATGTGATGAATATTGTCGAGAAGGAACAGCCAGAAGGAGTCATTGTGCAGTTCGGTGGTCAGACGCCATTGAACCTGGCCGTTCCACTCATGCGTGCTGGGGTCCCTATCCTAGGCACGAGCCCTGATGCCATTGACCGTGCAGAAGACCGCGAGCGTTTCCAGGCCCTCATCGAAAAATTGGGACTCTTACAACCCGCCAATGGAACAGCGATGAGTCTGACTGAGGCTCTCGAGGTCGCTGAGCGTATCACATATCCCGTTGTGGTGCGCCCAAGCTATGTGCTGGGTGGAAGGGCCATGGCCGTGGTGTACGATGCGGCAGAACTGGCTGAGTATTTTCAAACGCAGGTTCCGCAAAAACCTGAACATCCCATCCTTATTGACAAGTTTCTCGAGCACGCCGTGGAGGTAGATGTTGATGTGCTTTCCGACGGCAATGACGTGTATGTCGCCGGGATTATGGAACACATTGAGGAGGCTGGCATTCATTCGGGAGATTCGGCCTGTGTGTTGCCCCCGTTTTCTCTTTCGTACGATCATGTGGCTCTTATTGCGGCCCAGGCCGAATCGCTGGCACGGGAACTCAGGGTTGTAGGGCTGATGAACATTCAGTTCGCTATCAAGGGTGACGACGTGTATATCCTTGAAGTCAATCCCCGCGCCTCGCGCACGGTGCCATTTGTCTCCAAGGCTACGGGTGTCCCTTTGGCCCGTTTGGCAACGCAGATAATGCTTGGCAAGACCTTAGAGGAGCTGGATCCCTGGAGTATACACAAGGGGGGATTTACCTGCGTAAAAGAAGCCGTCATGCCTTTTCGTCGTTTCCCCGGAGTTGATGTCATTCTCGGACCGGAGATGCATTCCACCGGTGAGGTTATGGGAATGGGGCCTGACTTTGGTACCGCATTTCTTAAAAGTCAGCTTGGGGCGGGACAGGTGCCGCCGCAGGGGGGAAAAGTCTTTCTTTCCGTGAACGACCGTGACAAGCCCTACCTGTCGGAAGTCGCCAGGATGTTCGCCGATCTGGGATTTCATTTGCTGGCCACACGTGGTACGGCCGCAGTGTTGCGGCAGAATTGCATTGAAGTGGAAGAGGTTCGTAAGGCTTGGGAGGGGCGCCCCAATATTGTGGATCTTATCATCAATCACGAGGTAGCCCTGGTCATCAACACGCCGTCCGGAAAACATTCCGCCAAGGATTCCAAAGCAATCCGCCATGCGGCTTTGACGTATAAGGTGCCTTACTGCACAACACTCGCCGCTGCACGTGCCACGGCTACCGCTATCGGATCGCGTCACAAAGAAATGCATGTAGAAAGTCTGCAGGAGTACTATGCACGTGAGTTCCGGGGGTAAATTATGAAAGCACTGCTTGTCTTGGAAGACGGATTTGCCTTGGAAGGCAGATCTTTCACCGGAGATTTTGAAACCGGCGGAGAAGTAATTTTTACCACTGGTATGACCGGGTATCAGGAAGTGCTCACAGATCCGTCGTATTACGGTCAAATGGTATGCATGACTTACCCTTTGGTGGGCAATTACGGAATAAGCCACAATGATATGGAATCGGCACGAGTTCATTGCAGCGCTTTTCTGGTTAAGGAATGCTGCAAGAAACCCTCCAATTGGCAATCTGTCATGACATTGCCTCAATTTTTGCAAAAATATGACACCCCAGGCATGGAAGGCCTGGATACACGTGCCCTAACGCGTCATTTGCGTTGCCACGGGGCCATGCGTGGAATGATTTCAACAGAAGAGCTTGATCCGGCGGCCTTGCGTGCCAAAGTTCTTGAGCAACCCACCATGAAGGGGCGCAATCTTGTCCCCTTTGTGGCGGCGACAAAAGTGTACACTTGGCGTGATAATCAGCCACAGGAAGTCTGTTTGAATCTCGACGGAACCTACGCCTGGCAGGGAACAGGCGTACCACTGCTGGTTTATGATTTTGGCATCAAGTGGAATATCTTGCGCTGTTTATGTTCAGCTGGTTTTGAACCGTTAGCCGTGCCGCCTTCATTTACTGCGCAGGAGGCGCGTGGCACAGGAGCCAAGGGGATATTCCTTTCCAACGGTCCAGGAGATCCAGCCACTCTCACGGCCGAAATCTCTTTGGTACGTGAGCTTGTGGGCATGTTTCCCGTAACAGGCATTTGTCTTGGTCACCAACTGCTTGGTCATGCCTTGGGCGGCAGGACGGACAAACTCAAGTTCGGACACCATGGATGCAATCATCCCGTGAAGGATCTTACTTCTGGACGTATAGAAATTTCTTCGCAAAATCATGGCTTTCATGTGGTGTTGGATGGCGTGCATGATGTTATCCCCACACATGTCAATCTTAATGATAACACTCTGGAAGGATTGCGTCACACAACTTTGCCAGTCATGAGTGTACAGTATCATCCGGAGGCTGCAGCAGGACCCCATGATGGACAATATTTGTTCGAGCGTTTCCGTAGGCTTGTGTGTGAGGCGACGGCATAAAACGCATAACAGTAATGTTGTGCGGCCAGCACCGTAAGCCGCCGGAAGTCGCTACTGTGTCCTGTTGGTGCAGTGGTAACGAATCAGAGCCTCTTTACGTATACATGTACCCAAGAAACCGGAAGACTTGCGCGTGCATCTGGTCACAATATCGCCGTTTTGTTCTGCTTCTTGAAAGCCCCATGAACGACACTTATTAGCCGCCTGAGTCTGTGCCTGCCATACATCAATGTCGGGTTTGTCGTGTTGGGGATTCCACATAATGGCCATCGTCAGTTCCCCCGTGCTCCTGCCACCGTCAACAAACATCCAATCCATTTGCACATGTCTAGCTGTTGTGCAACCAAACAGCAGCAAAGAACAAATCAGCAGTGCAAATTTCTTAAGCTTCATACCTCCTCCCTGTTTTGCTGGTTCCAAATAGAATTTGCTGAAGATTGTCCAGCCATAATCGAGGACAATGTCGGTGGGTGATAATATTATGGCTGAATGTCAATATGCCCTGCATTGGCAGGGGGTTGCGCTGGTTCAGGGAATTCTTTGCGAATGATCTGCTGGACGCTTGGCTCTTGTGGAGTGAAAGTGGGCGAACGCTGATATTCCGGGATACCATAGGAAGGCAGGTTGGTATTATTATTTGATGGAGGCATCGTCAGTTGGCGTTTTTCTTGCGTCTGTTGGAGAGGAGTGAGGGAAACGTCATGACCATCTTTTGGGGTTGGCAAATCGTGTGGCTCTTCTTTCCATTCGTTATCATAGGGTTTCCAGGGACCACCAGTTTCCACATTGCCATTGATAGAGAGTCCGGAGTCTGAGCTGGAGGCCCCACAAGCGGCAAGGGCAAAAGCACAAATACCAAGTAAGCATGCTTTTAATAGAGGACGAAACATTTCGTAGTACTCCTTGCTGTGGCAGAGTTGAATTATCGTCACAAACGCAAAAGAAATGTACCCTGATTCCAATCTGGAGGAAAGCACGATGTATGAATATTTTTTTGTTGCATTTTTGTAAAGATATGCTTAAGGTACCTTTTATTAAGGAGAATTTTTTGAAATTGATATCCATATGCCGTCTCTTTGTGCTATGAGCCGTTGTCCTTCTGGTTCGGATGTAATCCCGATCACCACGAATGGTGGATCGAAAGTGTCCAAGGCCTGAGGACAAAAAGCTACTTTGAGCAATCTTATAGGGGGCATAGGTTAAAGCTGTATAAATTTCATAATCTCTTGTTGTGCAAGTGGTGTTTTGTTATTTGTTTCAGCGCGTGCCGAATATTATGGCATTTGGTGGTCTATTGGGTGGATTGCCTGTTCGTGCGTAAAGTGAGGGCAAATGTATTACCTGATGCACCATTTTAATCCCGACTTTGATCGGTTGCATCTCAAGCCCTCGGAAAAGGGCACTGAAGCCACCGGCTCTGATTTGTACAATCTGGGGTATGCCCAGAATGTACTTGCCGGACAAAAGCTGGCGGAGCTGATACCTATCGATGAACCAGGACCAGAACACGATCCACGTTTCTGCATTAACCAGCCGGTTTTGCCTGTCGGTTTCAATACGTGTGTTGACCCTAACAACCCCATGGTATTGCTTGCCTCAGCCAGCGGTCATGTTTTTTACATGAACGACAAAATCACTGTCAAAACATTGCTCAATGTTCCGCAGGATGTGGATTTTAAAACCGGTAATATTTTTTTTATTGGAGATGTGGCGGTTCACGGCAGTGTGAAGGCCGGCTTTGCCGTTCACGGTAATAATGTACGTGTGATGGGGGTTGTGGAAGGCGCAGATGTACGCGCTCATACGCATTTGCTTATTGAGGGCGGCGTATGGGGTGGTGTCGGTGAAAAAGGTTTGGTGCATGCGGGCGGCAATCTGAAATGCCAATTTCTCGAAAAAGCTGAAGCACGTGCGCGTGGCAATATGCTTTTGAACCAGAATTGCCTTTTCAGTACCGTGTATGCAGGAGCCAGTCTTGCTGTACAGGGCAAGATTTATGGTGGTGAAATCAATGCCACGGGCAATATCCTTGCCGGAACACAACTTGGTAATCGTGCGGAAATATCCACTGTGGTACATCTCGGTTACGACCCCATAACCACACTGCATCTGAAGAGAATTGATAAGCTTATTGCTGAGCAGTCACAAACCATCAAGCATCTGTCGGCAGTAGCCGGGCATTTGCCAGTGGATAC